>NZ_JAUBTO010000001.1:141472-179323 GCF_036702495.1 Microcoleus sp. C2D2
GCAGAAGCAGTGCTAATCGCCCCACTCGCCCTTATCAAAATCAAAGCGACGATTGGGATGATGACGACGATTGGTTGTAATTAGTGGTTAGTCATTAGTCCCTAGTCATTAGTCCCTAGTTTGAAGCGGGGAAGCAGGATGACTAATGACTAATGACTAATAATTAATAACTAATGACTAATAACTAATGACTAATGACTAACTATGCAGAATTTTCGCAATTACTATCTAATTTTGGGAGTGCCCAAAGATGCCTCGGCTGATGAGATTAAGAAAGCCTATCGACGGCTGGCTAGACAGTTGCACCCTGACGTAAATCCGGGGGACAAATCTGCTGAAGATAGGTTTAAGGATATTAATGAAGCTTACGATATTCTTTCCGATATTGACAAGCGGGCTCAATACGATCAGTTTAGTAAATTCTGGAAACAAAAGGGATTTCAAGGCAAGCAAGGGGTGCGACTTCCCAATTTCAAAAGCTGGGGAAACAGTAAAGCTACCCGCAAAAAAGCGGCCGAAGATGTCGATTTTAGCGATTACTCGGATTTTAATAAATTTCTGGATCAAGTGCTCGGAAGGCGCCGGGAAGTGAGGATGGCGACCGCGAATGATGCACCGCCAGTAGCCTCCTATGAACCGTGGAATACGGCTTCTAAGAAAACGAGTTATGTAGCTAATTCTAGGGAAGATAGAAGGGATGTGGACGATCGCGAAATTCGACGGGATATAGTCGATCGCGAAATTCGACGGGATATAGTCGATCGCGAAATGCGACGGGATATAGTCGATCGCGAAATTCGACGGGATATAGTCGATCGCGAAATGCGACGGGAAACAGTCGATCGCGAAACGAGAAGAGACATTGAGGCTAAGCTGACTCTGCCTTTGGAAAGGGCTTATTCGGGCGGTACCGAGCGAATTCGTCTGGAAGATGGGCGAGCGATAGAGGTGAATCTGCCTCCTGCTATGGTATCAGGCCAGCGGATTCGCTTGCGAAATCAAGGTATGGGCGGCGGGGATTTATACTTGAAAATCACGGTTTCTCCCCATCCATTTTTTCGATTGGAAATGTCGGAGATTTGCTGCGAATTGCCACTGACTCCCAGCGAAGCGGTGTTGGGGGGAGAGATTGAAGTGCCCACGCTGGACGGCCTGGTAAAGATGAAATTGCCGCCGGGAGTAACCTCTGGAAAGCGGTTGCGGCTGGCTAACAAGGGCTATCCGACCGGAAATGGCGATCGGGGCGATCAATTGGTAGAAATTCAGGTGTTAATTCCCAAAGAAATTAGTGAGGAGGAACGGGAATTATACGAAAAATTGCGGCAGATTGAGACTTTTAAACCGCGTCAGGATTTATCGGTTTAATGTAGAGTACGCAATGCGCCAGTTTAATTTTGTAGGGGCGCAATAATGCGCGCCTTACTACTAATTGTGTGCGAAAAATTAGGAAATGCTTGGCTAAATTTTACTGACATATCAGATTTAGCCACTTGACGGTAAATAGATAATAACAAATCCGTTGGTATCGGAATTATTCATCTCTCTGTCTTGTCTTCCTCTGCGCCCTCTGCGGCCTCTGCGGTTTAATCATTCCGAAACAACCGTAAACGATATGATTTGTCGCCAGAATAGCCGATCGCACTTTCAGCAATCCTGGATAACATAAGTAAAATTACTGTTGTGATTATTCCGGAACTACCCGAAAATTAATACTAAGGTAATTTTCCCACAATTAGGAGCATTCTGCCGCGATGACTCAAATGCCCCCCCAATGCACAAATCTGCAAGAGCAAGTTGACTCTTTACTGCAACTGCTGCGTCAGGAACCGTCTTTGCGACAACAAGATATTACAGCGGTACAAGCTTCGCTGAAAAAGGCAATTTCTCCTGAGTTTGAGATTGTGTTCGCAGGAGCTTTCAGTGCGGGAAAATCGATGCTAATTAATGCATTGCTGGAGCGAGAATTGCTCTACAGTGCTGAAGGACACGCGACAGGTACTGAATGTTATATCGCCTTTGCTGAGCCAGATAAAGAGCGAGTTGTTCTCACTTTTTTGAGCGAAGTTGAGATTAGCCAGCAAGCTAATGTGCTTTGCGATAAGTTAGGTTTATCTGGTGAAATTAATATTAACCAAACAGATGTAGTGTCGCTGTTGTCTCAGGGATGTAACATAATTATTGAAACCGAAGGCGGCGAAAATAAATCGGAACTAGCCAAACAAGCTAAGGCTTTGATACTGCTGTTAGAAGGTTTTGAGGCAAATCGCGATCGCATCCAAGCTCTCGAAAATGCTACCTACTCGATGGAACAGTTTAACTTTTCCAATCTCAAAGAAGCTGCTAGTTATGCCCGTCGCGGTAGTAACAGTGCTGTACTCAAGCGAGTTGAATATTACTGTTATCATCCGCTGCTGCAAGATGGCAATATTATTATCGATACGCCGGGAATTGATGCACCAGTGCAACGGGATGCAGAATTGACTTATGATAAGATTGAAAGCCCCGATACTTCGGCGGTTGTCTGCGTTTTGAAAGCAGCTTCGTCTGGGGAAATGACGACAGAAGAAACCGAGTTGATGGAAAAAACACGGGGAAATCCGGGAATTCGCGATCGGCTGTTTTACATTTTTAACCGCATTGACGAAACTTGGTACAACACGCAACTGCGACAGCGGTTAGAAAATCTGATTAATTCAGACTTTCGCGATACTGCGAGAGTTTATAAAACTAGCGGATTGTTGGGATTTTACGGGAGTTTGATTAAAAGTACCACAGGGCGCGATCGCTTTGGTTTAAATACAATATTTGCCACCAGCCAAGGGCAATTTTCTGTAGATAATAAATTAGATTCAGAGTTGAGCGGTAATAGTGAAGAAACTCCGCAATTTATCAGTGAATTTAACCGATACTGTGCGAATTCCGGCAAACTGTCTCCCAGCAAATTTCGGATTTCAGTGAACAGCTACGAAACACCAAATGAAAACTACGTGCGGATTCTTGCAGAACAAGGACAACCATTAATTGCTCAATTAATTCAAGATAGCGGTATCGAAGATTTTCGCACAGCTATCACCCGTTACCTCACCGAAGAAAAACGCCCGCAACTGTTCAAAAATCTCGCTGACGATTTAGAAGATTTGTGCATTCAACTGCGGAAACATTACCAAACAATTCAGCGGAATTTGGACAGCCAGCCCCGCGAAATTGAAGCAATGAAAGCACAGGAACTTTTGCGGCTAAATCAAGAATTGCAGCAAGTCGGACAGGATTTTCGGGAACATATCGCCGAAGAAGTCAATGAAATGATTATGAATAAATGCGATATTTTCGATACAGACTTTCGGCAACTGCAATCTCGGATGATCCGCCGCTTGGATGAATTGTTAGACGGATTTTCTGTTGAGGCGGCTTACGGGCGCACTTTGCAGAATCATCCCCGCAATGCTACAGCACCTTTAATTGCTGTTTTAGTTGAAGCACTTTATTATTTAGCGAATCAGTTGGAAGATATTTTAGTAGAGGCTACTAAGTCACTGGTTGATAATTATTTCCAGTATTTGAAAGACAGCGTTCGCAAGTCGGAATACTATCGATTGCTTTATCGGTTGTTGGGGAACGACGGGGGAATTGAACAGCAGCTAGAGGAGTTATCAAAGCGGGTTTCTGATGCTTTGGTAAATGCGGCTGGGGTGGAGTGCGATCGCTACGTGCGAGAAAGTCCCCGTTTTTACGACGAAGGCACATTTTCGATTTATCAATTCCGGGAAACATTGCAGCAAACTTCTCAAGGTTTCGACTGCGAAAATATGGTAGATGCCCAACCGGCAATTCGACAATTATTGCGGCTGGATTTCGAGCCGAAAGTATCTAGAACTATTCGGCAAACTTTCCGCCAAACTGTCAACCAAACCCTGAAAGAGCATTTGTTGCCGCTGGCCCAAAAGCAAGCTGATGATATTTTGCAGAAATACAGTCAAGCCCGCGATTATTTAGAGCAAAATTTAGCAGAGGAGGCGGAAGAGAAAATTGCTGGGAATCTGCGGCGGCAAGCTGAGAACGAGCAGAAGATTCAAGAGTACGATCGGGCAGTTTCGGGGATTAATAGTTGTTTGCAGGCGATGAAGCTGCACGAGCATTTATTGCCTGTAATTCGAGAATATGATACAGTTTTTGCTGTTTCTGAGGGGAAAGATATTGATTGAATTCCAATGATAATTAGGGCAAATAGAATTCGCTTTTCATCATCTGCGTAAATCAGCGTCAATCCCTTATCATCTGCGGTGAATAAATTATCTTTTTTTTACCGCAGATACAGGCTGATAAACACAGATTAACGCAGATTAATTATATTAATTCCAGTTGCACGATCGGTGATTGTTGACTGTTGACTGGATTTTACTAGGAGGATGCTACCGGATTTGATATGGCTTGCACAATCACGTTCGATTTTTCGCCCCGAAGCGGTTTTAACCGCCGAGTCTTATCAGGTGTTCTTAACCGGGATGCAGTATAATAACCTATAATATTTAATGCGATTGGTAAATCAACCACAAAATAAGCAAATAAATCAGGTTTAATTATGAGCAAGGACGACACTGAAGAAAGATTTATTAAATTAGATTTTGAAGAAGTTTTGTGGCTGGTAAACGAATGGGAAAGTCTAAATAAAGATTTAGGAGTCAACTCCTATTTTAAGTATCCAATCATTAGTAGTGGTCAATTTCAAACTTATATAAAAAACGCGCTCAATATATATGAGCCGATAAAATCTGTGCTATTTGGTGAAGGCATAGCAGGTAAAGTTCTTAGGTTTGGTTCTCCAGGATGGCAAAAAGGAAAAATTCGAGTTAAAATAACTGTAGAGTTTTGCCCCGAGGAACCAGAAGTTGAAGAAAAACCAGACAACAATCTATTAGAAATCAGCCCGCTAGAATCACCACTTGACGATTTGCGCCGCCAACTTTTTACTCAAGAAAATCCACAGAAAAATTCATGAGCAAAACCCCAAGAATCCCCATTCCCCCAGAAGTCAGAAAATACGTATTCGATCGCAATAAATACCAGTGCCAAAGCTGCGGTCAAACCAAACTAGAAACCCAACTGACGATCGATCATATCATCCCCCTAGCGCGCGGCGGCAGCAACGACATCAGCAACTTGCAAACCCTCTGCGGCACCTGCAACCAAAAGAAAACAGACAAACTAGACCCCCGCTTCAGGCGACACTTTGACCTTTGATATTTAACAGTATAATAAAATCAGCAATTTAACATTGAAATTGCTAACCTCTGTTCGATCGCACTTTTAATCCCTAGCTTGGATAACTGCAATGCTGACAAAAACAGTAGACGTGCAAGAAGCACAGACAAATTTAAAAGAGTTATTATCTCTAGCACTTAAAGGCATAGAGGTTGTTCTCACAGAAGGTGGCATTCCCCTTGTCCGTTTAGCGCCAATCGCATCCCCAACTAAGCAGCGTACAGCAGGATTGCACGCAGGAGCAATCTGGACAAGTAATGATTTTGATGAACCATTACCAGACGAATTTTGGACAGGGAATCTATGAAATTACTGCTGGATACTCATACATTCATTTGGTGGCGTAGTTCCCCCCAAAAGCTTTCACTAAAAGCTTTGGCATTGTGCCAAAACCCCGAAAATATTTTGCTTTTAAGCATTGGCAGCATTTGGGAAATGCAAATCAATATCCAACTGGGGAAGCTGAGTCTCAATCTGCCTTTACCATAACTTATAGAAAGTCAGCAACAGACTAATGATATAGAAGTGTTACCTATTAATTTAACTCATCTTTTCACCTTGGATAGCCTACCCAACCATCACAAAGATCCGTTCTATCGCCTGTTGATTTCTCAAGCGATTGTAGAAAACGCTGTGCTGGTGAGTGGCGATTCGATACTAGCCAACTATCCGGTAAAAATAGAGTGGTAACACCTACCATCGAAAATACCGATAAGGATCGTCCCCATTCTCAAAATCCGTTTTGTAATCCCTGTGATAAAACTCCCCACTCGAACCGTTAAACACAGATCCATCCGTCTTAAAACTCGCCCCTAAATTAGCCAAAATCTGAGCATTTGCCCGGGTTTGCCGCCAGCGAGTAAAACGCAAATAAGTCTTAGTATCAGCATTCAAACTGTCCGGTTCAATCTGAGAGAAAATCGCCACACCCTTGCCAACTTTTACCCGACTTAACAAACCGTCAGCACCGATTTCTCCCCCAGACTTAATCAACCAAGTATCATAAAAAGAGCGCGATCGCAAATCTGAAGCACTAAGCCCCTTCACCTCATCCCAACTCGGAACCGCCAGCGAACCCCCGAAATCCTTCGCTTGCTGCAAACCCACACCCAAACCCGCAACAGGCACTTGACGCGGCAAGAAAAACGCCTTCCCGCCAGCATTCAAATAACCGCGCAAATCTGCATCTTTCAGATTCGCTTGTGTCCCCACAATTGCCAAACCAACATCATTAGAAAGCGAATTAGCGCGCTGATAAATTACCCCCAAACTGTCCAACTTCTGCGCATCCCCATCTCCCCCAATTAAAACCACTTTATCCGGCTTTCCAAGCACCGGAGAATTCATCCCGTAACTTACAATTTGTTGCACTAACTGCGCCGCCCCAGCATCTACAGAATAATGGTCTTCCAAATCCAACTCGCTTAAAATCAGCCGCCCTTTTCCGTAATCCAATTCCATCAGCGGCGAATAAGCTAAATCAAATTCAGATTCCAAAATGGGGCGCCAACCGCTGCGGTGCGGCTTCTCCATTGAAGCGCTACTGACACCGCCGCGATTTCCCCAATGCCAGCCGTACCAAGGCATATTTGACGGACCCAATCTTGCGCCAGTTTGAATCGTATCTGGATAAGCTTCAACCAGCGTGCTTTCCCCCATCCAATCCCGCAAATCTTCACCGTCCAAACCGCCAACTGCCGGGTGGTTGGTGTCAACTGGATACGCGCGGCGGCTGACGTGTTCTGCCACCCGCAAACCCATGTTTTTCAGCCATTCCCTGCGCTGAGAAAACACTATTGCCTTGCCACCATTTCGCACAAAAGTTTCTAAATTTCCAGGCAATTTTTGCCCGCTCGAAAACGCTTCCCGACCGATAATTAACAGCGATGAGACTTGCGAACCGTTCCACGGCACAACCTCGTAACCTAACTGTTTTAACATTGCCGATGTTTTGCCAACTGGATCGAAGATTGTCAGCGTATCCTTGACTTTGGTTGGATTGGCAAAAACCCGGAAAGCAAATGTATCCGAATGGGGGCTCTCGCCCACTCGCGCAGTCAAGCGAATTTCGCCGTCAGTTTTGCCAGAAATGTTATTTGGCAATGTCACGTCTATTGGGAAGAACAGCGTCCCTGCCGTCTCAATACTCCCCTTCTTTTCACCCTTCCCAACCTCTTGTCCCCCTACCAAAACTTGCCAAGTAAAAGCAAACTCTTGTTTGGCCCTCGTATCGTTAATTAATACTATCTGCTTCGCCAATTTCCCGCCAGCAAAAAAACTGTGGTCTTTCGCAGTAAAAGCCTGATTAACACCAGCAATCCAAGCCAATGTGGAGCTATTATTATTCACAATTGCCTCGCCTCCAGGATGCATCTTGTAAGCTTCTGGCTGCCAATAATTCAAAAGATTCTTCGACACTTGCTTCAAATAAACGCCCCGGCGACCAGGTTGAAATGCCCCAAGATCCACCTTAGCTCGACCAGCATCTGAAACCTCCCAACCGTGTCCTTCGTTCCAAGGAATCATCCCCCCAGACATCCCAAAAGTCCGCCAAGTCCGCCAAGTATTCGTACTAAATAAGTGCTGCAACTTTTGAAAAGCCGGTGCAAAATCTAAGTCCTTGCTCATATGCCAGCTTTTATACTCTTGATCTTTGACAAATTGCTCCCGAACTTTACCTTTATAAGCCGTAGTTTCTAACTCGTAAGCTTGTTTCCCAAAATAAATCGCCGCAAATTCAGTCATCCAAGGTTCGCTGACAATCACCTTATTAAAACCGTTGCGGTTTCGCATCATCGTTGCGTGTAGTGGCGTCCCAAATTCCACTACCATGTAGGGCATTTCCCCGGTTTTGCTCCATTCAGAAATCCATTCTTCTCTTTCTTGCAATGGAATCATATTTAAATAAGAATTTAGCGAATAAACATCGCCAAAAGTGCCGCCTTGGTGTACCATTACAGGTCGGGTTGGGTCGGCGGATTTCATAGCAGCAAAAGCCTCATTTCCCAAAGGGGTTTTTGCCCGCAAACGCTGGTCTTCTACGGAGCCGATTGTTCCTTCTACTTTTTTCCTGCCGATGCGGCGGGGATTTTGGTCGTCACCGTTGCCGAAATAATTAGGACTTGTCGCCCACATTAATACGGATGGATGATTGCGATAGCGGCGCATGTCTGTCGTCATTCGCGCTTTCCAGCGGTCTATCATTTGGCGGTTATTCCACTGTTCGCTCCAAGCGATGCCAGTAACATCTAATGCCGGCGCCATGATTGGAAAACCTTTGAGGTCTGCTCTTTCGGAAAATAACTCTCGGAAGTGCCACCTACCCCGTTCTTCGTGATTCCAAGGCCAGATTTCTGCTATGTTAAAACCGGCTTTTACATAGTTGTCAATTAGCTTGTCAGAAACTTCTACTGTGCCGCTTTCCCAATTATCGGAGAACAAGTTTGGTCGCAGCCGAAATTCTGTTCCGTTTAAGAAAAATTTGCGCCCTTCTATCCAAAATTCGCGGAAGCCAAAAGGTTGATCGTATTGCGTGTCAATGCCACTTCCTTTTACTGCTAATTTTAGGGTGTAAAGGTTGGGTTGGCCGACATCCCAGAGGCGGGGATTTTTCCAGTCCCATTGGATTTGGACAGTTTGGATTGGTTTAGCTTGAACGTTGGCAGTTCCTGTAAAGTTTTGTTCGATTTTGCCTTTTTCATCGACCATTTGAGCGACAAGCTGAACTTGACCGTTTTGGGTAACGTCTGTGAGTTCTACATCTAATTTAACTTGCTTGTTTCTGGTGGAAGTTTGGACGAATACGTCGCTAATTAACGGGCCTGGGGGAACGCTGAAAACCCGCACTTCGCCGATGATTCCCCGCGATTGCAACCGGGATTTTTCTGTGTAGATTTCTGTGGGACCCATGATGACGGCTTTGTCGTTTTCGTCGGATACTGCCACGACTAAAATAGATAGGGTGTTTTGACCTGGTTTTGCTGCTTTGGTAATTTCAATAGTGCCGTAGGGCGATGCGATTTGACCGCAGTTAATGCCGTTGACAAAGATGACTGCATCGGTGCTGACTCTGGCTAAGTCGATAAAGATGCGGCGGTTTGTCCAGTCGCCGGGAAGGTCTATATTTCTCTGATACCAAGCTTTTGATAGTTGTTTGCTGTTGAAGTTTTCCCAATCTTTGCCGCTGCCGCGAGTGATGATTCCGGGTATGAATTCGCTTTTTTCTTCTTGCCAGTCTCCGGGTACTTGGATGGAGCCCCAACTTGGGGAGACGGGGGGGTTTTGGGGGTTGCCAACTGCGGGGACAAATTGCCAAGTTCCGTTGAGATAGATTTGGGATCGTTTGTTGTCGATCGTCCCGACAGCGGCCACGGTAAGATTGGGGAAGCCGATCGATATCCCTGAGTTGCTCGCGGAGTTGGGATTTTGAAGCGCGTAACCTATGAATCCGAATACTATGGCGGCTGTGAAAAATAATCCGATAATTTTGGCCAGCTTGTGATTCACTTGCTTTTTGCTCCCATAAATTAGCTGATCGAATTTGTCCCTTCATCTACTATAGCAGTTGATCCAGCACTAAGCCCCCTGCAAATCTGTCTCGGGGAAGATGGCACAGCACCAACAAATGTGGTTCTGTAGAGAAAAAATAGATAATTAGTTTTAACTTAGTTTTAACTAAGTTGTTGCATCGACATAAGCAATAGTGCGATCGCGCCATCGCTACAGGTCAACAAAAATGAGTCGGTTTCAGGTCTTGCCCTTACCTATTAATTCTTATAGCATTGCTACATTTAGTGCCGGCACGGCTTTAATGCTGACAACTCTGTTACTGTTTTCATTCAAGGCAGCTCCTGCAATCTTACTTTTGGCCGCTGCAATGGTTAGCGCTTGGTATGCTGGCTTAAAGTCCGCAGAACAAAAACTAGAGATAGAACCTAAGATTATTTCAAAAGTAATTGACACGACGGCTTGCTTGATTGTAGTTCTCGACAGCCAAGGACGGATTGTCCGCTTCAACCAAGCTTGCGAAAAAACTACAGGCTACTCGACAGCAGAAGTTCTTAATAAATATGTTTGGGATTTGTTCTTAATTCCCGAAGAAATAGAGCCAGTTAAAAGTGTTTTTACCAAACTCAGCGTCGAACATTTTCACAGCGAATATCAAAATTATTGGCTCAGTAAAAACGGAGCGAAGCGCTTAATTTCTTGGTCGAATACTGTGACGACAGATGGCGAGGGTTTGGTAGAATATGTGATAGGCACTGGCATCGATATTACTGACCGCAAAGAAGCAGAAATAGCCCTGGCTTTATCCTACACTAACCTAGAAAGCCGCGTCAAACAACGCACAGCAGAACTGACAGTAGCTAAAGAAGCGCTGCAAGCTCAAGAAGAACGATTTCGCTGTTTAAGTTCCTGTTCGCCGGTCGGCATTTTTATGGCTGATTTTGAGGGGCGCTACACCTATGCAAACCCTCGCTGTCAAGCTATTTGCGGCTTGAGTTTGACAGAACTTTTAGGAGACGGTTGGCAGAATTGCATTCACCCGGCAGACGGAGAGCGCGTATTGACCCGATGGTTGGATTATACTCGGGAAGGTGGGGAATATGCGATCGAGTATCGCCTGCAAACACCAGAGGGAATGGTGCGCTGGATTAACGTTTGTGCCTCGCGGATGTTCTCCGACTCCGGCGAACTCATCGGATACGTGGGCACGGTGAGAGATGTTACCGAAAGACAGCAAGCGCAAGCAGCTTTGAAAAGCAGCGAACAGCAACTGAGAACGCTGCTAGAAAATACGCCAGATATCATTATCCGCGCTGACAAAGAACTGCGTTATATTTATGTCAATCAAGCAGTTGAAAGAACCCAAGGAAAACCAGTTTCATTCTTCTTAGGTAAAACCAGTCAAGCAATAGGAATGCCGCCAGAACTGTGCCAGATGTGGGAGGAAACCCTGCACAAAGTGTTAGAAACAGGTCGAGAAAAAATAATCGAATTTCAGGCCTCCTCAACCAACGGCATCAGAACTTATCAATCCCGCGTAGTTCCAGAATTTGACAAAGACGGCGTACCAGAATCGGCATTAATTGTCGCCCGCGATATCACAGAACTAAAACTTGCAGAAACTCAAAGATTGCAGTTAACAATCGAGCAAGCAGCGAGGGAAAAAGCGGAGATAGAACAGCAGCGCTCGGCATTTTTAGCAGAAGTCAGCAAAATGCTGGCTGCTGCGTTTGAGGGGGAAACGGTGCTGCAAAAGGTAGCAGAATTAGCAGTAAATTCGATCGCGGACGGGTGCTGCATTCATTTGACCGAAACCGGGTCAAATGTGCGTCTAGTCGCTGTGGCTCACGCAGAACCCTCCACGATTGATACTATTAATAGCTTCAGAATCCTCAGCCAGATCCCCGACAATGCTGTTAACGGCTATCCGCTGGTAATCCGCACCGGAACATCCGAACTAATTGCGGAAGTGGATGAGGAGATTTTAGCAGCAGGAGCCGAAAATGCAGCAGAAAGGGAAAAATTGCGTGAAGCGAAGCTATCCCGTAGGGAATCGCTCAATATCGGCTCTCAGGCTTGTGTACCGCTGAAGGCTCGCGGGCGGGTAATGGGTTCGATCACTTGCTTTACCTCGAAGTTGGGCCGCCGCTACAGTGCAGAAGACATGGCAATGCTAGAAGATTTAGCATACCGCGTGGCGATCGCCCTAGACAACGCCAGACTTTACACAGAAGCGCAGCAAGCACTATCTCAAACAGCGCGATCCTTCGCCTTAATTGACGCGTTGTTAGAAGCCTCTCCCCTAGCAATTTGCTTTCTCGATAGCGAAATGCGCTTCATCCATATCAATCAAGTCTTAGCAGAACTCCACGGTTTGTCCGCCGAACAGCATATCGGTCAAGACTTCCGGGAATTGTTGCCAGAATCCGCAGCCAAAACTTGTTTAATTATTGAGCAAGTTTTAGAAACCGGCCAGCCTGTTTTAAACGTAGAAATTAGCGGCGAACATCCTGGAAAAACAGGAACTTTAGGCTACTGGCTCGCCAACTACTACCCTGTGAAAAATGATAGGGGAGAAATAATCGGAGTCGGGCTAATTATCACAGATATTACCGCAGCTAAACAAACAGAATTAGCTTTGCGGGAAAGCGAAATGCGCTTCCGCAGCGTGGTAGAATCTAACATGATCGGCATCGGTTTCTGGGATGTCAACGGCGAAGTTACTGAAGCTAACGACGCTTTGCTGGAAATGATTGGATATACAAGGGAAGACTTAGTTTCGGGACAGATCCGCTGGTCCGATATCACGCCGCCGGAATACGCAGAACTCGATCGCGCCGCCATCGCGCAACTTGTAGCATCAGGAAGTTGCGCGCCTTATGAAAAAGAATTCATCCGCTCTGACGGCACGCGCTTCCCAATTTTAATCGGGGGCGGAAACTTCCAAGGATGCACAGACAAAGGAGCATTCTTCGTACTAGATATCACGGCTCGCAAACAAGCCCAAAACCAACTTCGAGAAAACGAAATACGCCTTCGCCGCCAACTAGCAGAACTCGACTTAGTTTACAACACCACGCCGGTCGGGCTGTGCTTTGTCGATACGAATTTGCGCTACCTCCGCATCAACGAATGCCTCGCTGCGATCGACGGCCGCTCGATCGCAGACCACCTCGGGCGCACCCTCAGAGAAGCGAGTCCGGAAATGGCCGATATGCTAGAGCCGATTTACCGCCAAGTGCTGGCGACGCAAACCCCCGTGACCGGCTGGGAATTTAAAGCCGAAACCCCGCAACAGCCGGGAATTTTGCGGGATTGGCAAGTCAGCTTTTACCCCGCGATCGATGAATCAGGAACACTGCTGGGAGTCAGCACCGTGGTTGCCGAAATCACCGATCGCAACCAAGCAAAACGGATAATTCAGCAAAGCGAAGCCATATTCCGGCGGCTGATCGAGTCCAATATTTTCGGAGTCGCGATCGGCGATTTGAGCGGCCGCATCACTTACGCTAACGAATCCCTGCTCAAGATGGTCGGCTACACCCGCTCAGACCTGCTCTCTGGTAACATACCGTGGGAGAGGATGACCCCCCCCGAATACCTGTACCTCGAGGTCAAGGCGGCCGGGGAACTGCAGGCTAAGGGAGTCGCAACTCCTTTCAAGAAAGAGTACATCCGCAAAGATGGCAGCCGCGTGCCAATTCTCATGGGCGCGACGACTCTGTGCCAGGACGATCGCGGACCAGAGACGATCGTCGCATTCTTCATCGACTTGACCGAGATATCGCGAGTGGAAGCAGAACTCAAAAAGAATCAAGAACGGCTGCAAATCGCTCAGCAAGCAGGCAAAATCGGAACTTTTGAATGGAACGTCCAAACCGGCGAGGTCGCGTTTACGCCGGAGTTCGAGGCTTTGTACGGGCTGCCGCCCGGCGGTATCGACAGCTATGAAAGTTGGGCCCAAATGGTGCATCCAGACGATCGCGCTGTTATTCAAAAGCAAATAAAGGCTGCGAGGGCGTCCGGCGAGGAATTAAACATTGAGTTCCGCATCTGCCGCCCGGACAAAAGTGTGGGCTGGATTGCTTGCAGGGCTAAGATGTTTCCCGACGATGGGGGTTTGCCTTTGCGGACGATCGGGGTGAACGTCGATATCACCGATCGCAAAGAAGCAGAAGCAGCGCGATCGCACATCAATCAAACTTTAGAAGCCTTGATTCAGGCTTGTCCTCTGTCAATTACCGTTTTCAGTGCCGACGACGGCACTGTGAAAATGTGGAACCCAGCCGCCGAAAGGATTTTTGGCTGGCCCGAATCAGAGGCGGTAGGTCAATTTGTGCCCAGTATTCCCGCAGACAAGCGGGAGGAATTCATGGCGAATTTGAAAGGAATTCGCGAAGGAAACCCGATCGCCGGCATGGAAACCCAGCGCCAAAGGAAAGACGGCACTTCGATCGACCTCGCTGTGTGGGCAACTCCAGTCCGCGACAGCAAGGGCAACATCAACTGTATGTCGATCGTCGCCGACATCAGCGATCGCAAGCAAGTCGAGGCACAGCGCGCTCAGCTGCTCGATCGCGAACAGGCCGCGCGGGCCCAAGCAGAAGCCATCAACCGCCTGAAAGACGAGTTTCTAGCCACTCTTTCCCACGAACTGCGCACGCCTATAAATGTGATTATGGGCTGGGCACAGACGTTGCGCACCCGCCCGTACACTGAAGAGGAATTAGCTCGCGGTTTGGAAGCGATCGAGCGTCAGTCGAGGGTGCAGATGCAGCTAGTGGAAGATTTGCTCGACGTTTCCCGGATTATTCAAAACAAGCTGGATCTCAAACACGGCTGGTTCTACATGGTAAAAACGATCGAGGAGGCTCAGAATTCAGTTCGTTTGGCCGCCGAAGCCAAGTCTGTCACCGTTTCCTCAGAATTGGACCCCGCAGTCAACTTGATGTGGGGCGACGCTAAGAGGTTGCAGCAGGTAGTGTGGAATTTGCTCACTAACGCCGTCAAGTTTACGCCTGCGGGGGGAACTGTGGAACTGCGCTTATCTGCGGTAGGTGTTACCGATTCCTCATCACCTAATTACGTGCAAATTACTGTCAGCGATACCGGAAAGGGCATTTCCAAAGAGTTTCTGCCCTACGTGTTCGATCGCTTCCGACAAGCAGACGGCTCGATTACTAGGGCTGACAGCGGTTTGGGCCTGGGATTGGCGATCGTCCGGCACTTGGTGGAACTCCACGGCGGCACTGTGACTGCAGAAAGTCCCGGTAAAGACAAGGGGGCGACATTTACGGTGAAACTGCCTCTCAAGCAGCGTCGGAGTCCTCCGCCTCAGTTGAGAGGGAAAAACAAATCCGATCCAATGCGTCCGGGTATTTTGGTAGGTTTAAAGGTGTTGGTAGTTGACGACGAACCCGACAACCGCGATTTTTTGATGGTTGCGCTAGAATACTTCGGGGCGAGCGCGACTGCTGCTGCTTCGGCTGCAGAGGCGATCGACATTTTACAGCAGTCGCCGCCGCATATTTTAGTCAGCGATATCGGTATGCCCCTTGAGGACGGCTACTGGCTGATCCGCAAAGTGCGATCGTCGGCATCCGACAAAATCAAGCGCTTGCCGGCCGTGGCCCTGACAGCTTATGCTAGCGAAGAAGACCGCGATCGGGCGATCGCCGCCGGTTATGACGAACACTTAACAAAGCCGATCGATCCCGCTCTCTTCGCCACCGTTTTAGCTAAGTTAACAAATTTGCATTAGGGCGAGCCGCGAGATACGGCCAACTCTGACCAAAAGTAATTTGGTCCCGGGCCCCCGGATTTATCATGGGTCAATTCTTCAATCTAAAATCTAAAATCTAAAATCTAAAATCGATTGACTGCTGTATACTAAACAACAAAAAATGGGAGTGTGAAGGAGCAAACATTATTCCTACAGCAGCGCCGTTACTCAAATGCTTTGTAGTTTGTTATATCAAATCTGTTAGCATCGGAATTATTCCTATCTCTCTTCTCTTAATCTGCGTGAATCAGCGTCAATCCCTTGTCATCTGCGGTTAATAAATTCTCTTTTTTTTACCGCAGATACAGGCAGATTAACACAGATTAACGCAGATAAATTAGATAAATTCCGGTTGCACTATCTATCCGTGATTAAAGTTAATCTAGCTTGAGTTTGACAGATTCAGAGGGAAATCAAACAGAAGTTAAACTTCAAATAAGGGGTAGTTTTCTGCCAACTAATAAGCCATTTATAGAGCTTTTAATTAACGAGATAATTGCCGATAAACAGAAAAACTATATAAAAGTTATGACAGTTTTTGTCAGTAGCAATCTATCAAATGCCAAACAGCTAGAAACAAAACTGGCAGAAGCAAATTTTGACAGTCGCGCCCAATCTTACCTAGTAGTTGGCTATATTGAACCCGGAGGAAAATTTCAGAGCCTGTAGGGCGCGCCAATTGTCCGGAAAGGCAGACTACAGCAGTTAAAATTCGATTACCAGCGCAATTCCCTCACACCCATGCCCATTTATTCCCTCAACCGCCCAGTCGCCAAACTTTTCAGCAAGCTTCCCCTGCGAGCGGTTCTGATTGTTCCCTTTGTTTTGCAAACAGTCAGCGCCGTCGCGCTAGTGAGCTTTCTTTCTTTCAAAAGCGGTCAGGAAGCAGTCGAGGATGTGGCGCATCAGCTAATCGAACAAGTAGGAGAACGCATTAGCGATCGCCTCAGCGATAATGATGGGCCCTCGGCAATCAATACCTTTCTGGCTCGGCTGCGCTTCTCTGGGTCGGGACACACTTTTATTATGGATCGATCGGGCAATCTGGTTGCCGCATCCACACTAGAAACACCCTTGGTGACGCCAGCAAAAAAGCAACCGACGCGATTGCTAGCCACCAACAGCCAGGATGCCCGAACGCGAGATATGGCTCGACAACTCGCCAACCGATTTGGCAACTTCCCCACGCTGCAAACAACCCAGCAATTTACCCTGGCTTTCAAGCGCGATAGGCAGTTTGTCCGCGTCACTCCTTATCGAGATGCCCGCGGCTTGGATTGGTTGATTGTGGTGGTGGTGCCAGAGTCTGATTTCATCGATCGCATTCAAGCAAATACGCGCAACACATTGTGGTTGTGTGCCGGTACGCTGTCGCTGGCGATCGCGATCGGATTGTTGACGAACCGTTGGGTGACAAAGCCAATTATGCGCTTGAATACCGCCGCCAAAAATGTTGCCAAAGGAGAATGGGACCGACCTTTAGAAATTAGACGCTGGGATGAAGTCGGAGAACTCGCCAATTCCTTCAATCAAATGGCAGCCCAACTGCAACAGGCTTTTGCAGACCAAAAATCTTTAAATGAAGCCTTAACGCACAGCGAGAGCCAACTCAAGCAATTTTTAGAAGCCATACCTGCGGGAGTATCTATCCACGATGCCTCGGGTAAGCTCGTCTACTTAAACCAAATTGCCAAGCGTTTGAGCGGCGTAGAAAATATCCCCGACCTGACTTTAGAAGAAGCAGTAGAAGTTTATCAAATCTACCGCCAAAACCAGCCCTATCCAACACAAGAACTGCCCGCATTCCGAGCGCTGCGGGGCGAAACTGTGTTCTGTGAAGATTTAGAACTTCATCGAGATGGCGAAATAATTCCTCTTGAGGTGCGCGCCACACCAATTTTCGACGCAGGCGGAAACATTATTTATGCCATCAATGCTTTTTCTAACATCGCACAGCGCAAACAATCTGAAAAAACCTTAACTGACTGCAATCGCACTTTAGAAGCCGAAGTTGCCGAACGTACCTGCGCCTTAGCTCGTGCTAACGAACTATTACAATATGAAATTGCCGATCGCCAATTGCTCGAACAAAAACTTTCCACTTCTACCGAGCAAATTGTTAAAATATTTGAGTCGAGCACAGATATTGTATTGATTTTCGACTCCGCAGAAAAAAGTATCCAAATTATACCCACAAAGGGGATTTTTCAATACAACTATCAGACGAATCAGAGCGACTCCATCATCGAACAATTTATTCAGAAGGAAAGCGAGGAGATTTATTTCGCTCAGGTTCGACAGGCATTGGAAACCAAACAAACTATTAGTTTTGATTACAGTATGTGGATTAATAACCAAGAAGTTTGGTTTACTGCTAAAATTTCGCCGCTGTCCGATAGCTCCGCGGTTTGGGTAGCGCGCGACATTAGCGATCGCCAGTTGGCAGAATCCCGACTGCTCGAATCCCAAAAAATTGCCCGCATTGGCAGTTGGGAACACGATATCGCCACAGCCACCACCACTTGGAGTGAAGAACTCTATCGCATTTACGAACTCGATCCGACTCAAAAACCGCTGCCAACCGAACAATTAATCGAGCGTTTTCATCCAGAAGATCGATCGCGCTATCTCACAATGGTTCGGGAGCAAGCTATGTCGGGACAAAGCTTTGAAATCGATCTGCGGCTAATCCGAAGAGATGGCTCGCTCTGTTACATAGAAGTCAGAGGGAAACCTGTTTATGATGAAAAAGGGCAGTTGATGCGTTTGTTCGGCACGGTCTTGGATATTAGCGATCGCAAACAAGCCGAGTCAGCTTTACGAGAAAGCGCGCAGGGAGAACAAGCCATCGCCCGATCGATCGATCGCATCCGTCAATCCTTAGATATTGACACAATATTCCAAACCACAACCTCTGAACTGCGACAAACCATAAAATGCGATCGTGTCGGTATCTATCGTTTTAATCCTGATTGGAGCGGGGAATTTGTGGCCGAGTCAATGGGTCCGGGCTGGATGTCTCTGATGGAAAAACCCAACGATTTTAATTGGCCAAACAATCTTGTCGAAGACTCTCGCTGTACCGTTAAAACTATGCAAGCCGGCTGCTCGCCAGTGCGGGATACCCATCTACAAAAAAATCAAGGCGGTATGTATGCTAGAGGCGTTCCTTTCCGCATAATTGAAGACATACACAGCGCTGGCTTGAGTCCTTGTTACCTGGAACTGTTAGAGCAATTTCAAGCTAGAGCCTACGTTATTTTCCCCATATTTTGCGGCAATCAACTTTGGGGTTTGCTCGCCAGCTATCAAAATTCTGTACCCCGCACTTGGCGCGAAGCAGAAATCAATATAGGGCGGCAAATTAGCACTCAACTGGGAGTCGCCTTACAACAAGCTCAATTGCTCGAAGCCACTCAACAGCAAGCAGTACAGCTCCAACAAGCCGCCTGGGCAGCAGAAGCCGCCAACGTCGCCAAAAGCACTTTCCTGGCAAATATGAGCCACGAACTCCGCACCCCGCTAAACGCAATTCTGGGATTCTCGCAATTGATGCAGCGCTCTACCAACCTCAATCGCGAACAACAGGAAAATATCCGCATCATCAACCGCAGCGGAGAACACTTGCTAGCTCTGATCAATCAAATATTAGATTTAGCCAAAATAGAAGCCGGACGCATTACCCTCAACCCAACAGGCTTTAAATTAACCAGCCTGCTGAACGAGGTGGAAGAGATGTTTCAACTCCAGGCACGGGAGCAAAAATTGCAGTTAATATTTGACTGCTCTAGCGATATCCCCGAATACGTGCAAACCGATCAACTTAAGTTGCGCCAAGTTTTAATTAATCTGCTTTCTAACGCCATTAAGTTTACGGAAGAAGGAAGCATTACGGTAAGAGTAAGTTCGGTTGTGGAGCATGAAAATCAGCAATTACCAATCAGTAATTACCAATTACATTTTGAAATAGAAGACACTGGCTCCGGCATGGCGACCGATGAGTTAGATAAGCTTTTTCAAGCCTTTGTGCAAACCAAAACAGGGCTAACATCTCAGCAGGGAACAGGCTTGGGGCTGGCTATCAGCCAAGAGTTTATCAAGCTGATGGGCGGCCTGATTACTGTGCGCAGCAAAGTGCACTCCGGCACCACCTTCGCGTTTGATATCCCCGTCAGCGCCGTTGATCCGACGGTCATTCAACCCGTACAGCTACCGCGTCGGGTGATAGCTCTGGAACCCAATCAACCGCGCTATCGTATTTTGATTGTGGACGATAGCGCGGACAACCGCCAACTGCTAATCAAACTGCTGGCTGTCTTTGACTTTGAACTCAAAGAAGCCAGCAACGGGCTAGAAGCTATGGAATCGTGGTCGAGTTTTGAGCCGCACTTAATTTTTATGGATATGTGGATGCCGGTGATGGATGGATATGAAGCGACAAAACGCATTAAAGCCACCGTTAAAGGTTCAGGTACCGCAATTATTGCCGTGAGTGCGGCTAAGGCCGAGGAAGCGCGAACCGTTACTGTATCAGATGATTGCGATGACTTTATCCACAAACCCTTTCGAGATACAGAAATCTTTGCCACCCTGCACAAACATCTCGGAGTGCGTTACATTTACGATGAACCGGAGAGTGTGCCCGAGTCAACTCAAATCGAGGCTCCGACTCCAGAGACTCTTGCAGCTTTACCCGCAGATTGGCTGGCAGCTTTAGAGAGAGCCACAATTGAGTGCGATTTAGAGTTAATTCTGATCCAAATAGAGCAAATTCGCGATCGAAATGACGCTTTAGCTAGCGCTCTAGCCGCATTGGCTAACGAGTTTGAGTTCAATCAAATACTAGCTCTCATCCATCCCGAAACAAAAGAGAAATGGTATTAGCTCGGCTTCCTAGTGGGTACGACCGTCCTGATAAAACCCCCTTGGACGGTCGTACTCACTAAAAACCTATAAAGGTTATTTTACCAGACTAGATATGAATTACGAAGCAACTCCCCCTGTTATATCAAATCCGTTGACATCGGAATTATTATCTCTCTCTTCTCTTTCTTTGTGTCCTCTGTGCCCTCTGTGGTTTAATCATTCCGATATAACCGGAATTGATATTAAAAGGGAATATATCAGATAGATTGTACCCGAGCATCTGTAGGGACACGGCAATGCCGTGTCCGGCGCGGTAATGCTGTTTTCCTACGGTTCGCAGTCAGGACTGTTGTATTTACTTTAAATCCAGCAATCCGCTCGTTTTCAGCTTAGGATTAAACCGGATTTCTTCAGTCACACCGCGAGCTTTGAGGAGCGAAAAAATTTCATTTTCCACCCGCCGCGCTACATTTTTCAACAATTTATCTTTAGCAACTTCATCGGCGATGATACCTTCATAATTTGCCGTTTCTTGGGCAGTCATCACAGTTTTGGTGTCGATGGGATCGTTCCACTTGGCAGCATCGGCACCATTGCCTTGGGGTTGGGAACCGTTTTCGGCAATCCAACTCGATCGGATGCTTTCTAGAATAGTGCGGCTGGGTTTCTCGATAGTTTGGACTTTCAGCCAGTAGCAATATTGGGTTTGGCGTACCAAATGCTGTTTGAGGCTGAGGTAAATATCGCGAGAATAACCGACAAATTGCAGGACTTTCTCGTTGTCAAAAATCGCGTAAACGCCAATTTTTCCCTGGAAAAAATCGGGCAATTTCCCCTCGGAGTCGATGTAGGGAATGAATTCTAAGCTGGCGAGAGAGTGAATGTCTTCTGTCATCCGATTTTAGATTTTAGATTTTAGATTTTAGATTAAACCACAGATTAACCAGCCTTGACTTAACTCTTGAAAACGCGATAAACGGCACAGAGGCGGCTGGGTTTAAATATTTTGGCTTGGAACATGAAATTAGGCGGGACGTTGACGATCGCAAAATCGCTTGATTCGTGATACTTTTCAAATTCAGCAGGCATTCCCTTGGGCGTCTCGCTGCTGTAAGGGACGGGCTGAAAAAATAACTCGGCAAACTCAATGCGGGAGCACTGCAATTGTACCGCTACTTGTTGGAGAAAGCTTTCACTGCTTAATAAACCCGACAGTGCAGTTTTAGCATCAGGTTCGAGGACAAAACTGGCATCGTAGCTTTCAATAATCTTAAGACCCATTTTCTGTATACTCCTGACAGACGGCGGTTAACGGTTATCGGTTAACTGTTGTGCGATCGACTTATTGTAAATTACCCAGCACTGACCTGAGTACAGGTACAGTGTGGGCTTTCAATAGCCCTGAAATGATCTTGCACATTGCAAAACAATCTCGAACCTTCGGGCTTATTTACGAAAGCCCCAATAGCAGCAATATTCTTACTGCCGTTTAAGTCGGCATCACCTTTCCATTCACAATGACCACAAGCAAACTTTTTGCCGTTTCTATAAGATTCACCCTGTACAGGGTGAATATGATTGCAATTATGGCACGTTTGGCTAGTGTATCTAGGCTCAACAAACAAAATCTTTACGCTATGCTTTATAGCTTTGTAGATTAGGAATTGGCGCAACTGAAAGAATGCCCAGTTATTGCTAAGTCTCCGCTCTTTTTTCGAGCGTGGCTGCTGGTTTGTGCGCTCCCTAATTCTCGTCAAATCTTCCAAAGCGACAACTTGATTTTTGTTCTTAGCCTTGGTTACGATGCGGTGACTGATAGTGTGATTTACCCATGTCTGAAAGCGCTTTTCCTTGCCCGACAACCGTTTCAACAATTCTCGACATCTACGCCGAGCGCTGCGTGTGCCTTTCGTGGCTTTTCGCTGAATATTTGCTCTCAACCTGGCATAATGGTTTCTAACTTTGGTAATTTGTTTGCCGCTAAATGTATCTCCATCAGAAGTGACCGCAATATCAGTCCGACCCAAATCACAGCCCAAAACTTGATTGCTTGGTGGAGGCTCGGGTGGCTGAGATTCAAGCTGAATATTAAGATAGTAACTACCATCTTTGCGTTTGCACAAAGTAGCAGTCTTGGGGTTTTGACCTTTCAGCAATCCAAGTTGGTAGTTTCCGATAGCCAGTACAAACCGTTCCCTACCACCAGTAGTAGTCAAACTTACTGTCCAATCTTTTTCCCTAAAAGAAAAGATACGGGTATCGTAAGTGACGCTAGTAGGAGCAAAGCGGATGACTGGCGAACCATCTTTTTTAGCTGTTTTTCTGTTGCCAGAAACCCGTCTAATAGCATGGATTGCCAACTGCGCCGAAAGTCCAAACATATCTCTGACATTGTGATATACCAAGGATTGCATCGCCAATTCATTTGTCAGAGTTGGCAGCACAGTTTGATTCACGTATTCACAAGCATTAGCGAACGCCTGAAGGGTTGCATCAATTTTGATGGACTGCTCAGGCGTTACTTGGAGCTTGCAAGATACTGTCAGGACTTGTTTCATGACAAGATTGTATTACGTATTGAAGAAATTCTGTTGTGTTTATAGATAATTTGTTCAGCGGGTACGCCTCACGCGCATTCCTCCCGTCACTCAAGGTCGTACCGTTAGACTGCGGGACTCCTGCTGTTTTAGTTGAATTTTACCTGACACTGACCGTTTTGAAAGCAAAAGCCTTTCGGCACAAGGTAGGAGCTCAATAAAAACAGCACAATTCCTAAATTTTGACCCATAGCCCTGATTTATTTCCCGATCGCTTTTATCATGTCCCTATCGCAATCTACCAGACTACGACAAAAAGGCTATGCAGAAGATCGAAAACGCATCATTCCCAGCTTACAGAAGTGCCCCAAACCAGCCGGACTGGCTAGAATTGGCAGAATACGCCTCAGTTGCCGGTTCAGCGATTGGCACGATTGCAGCAGGATTGTCGGGCCAAATTCTCTACGCTGCCGCCCCCTTAACCGCAGCACTCTCGCTGAATCTCGCCAATCGCCAGCGTTTCGAGCAACAAATGCAACAAAAGGCAAATTCTGCGATCGCGGAGGTACAGGCCTCCGTAGAAGGTCGATCGCAGCAACTTCAGATACTACCTGGACAACCGGAGGTACTCTACACTGCTGTCTCCGACTTGCAGCAGAAACTCCTGGGCTTGGAATCCGGGGCCATCGCCGAGGTACAAGCTGCCGTAGCCTCCCTCGAACGCCAAGCGCAGGCGCTTCCTGCAGATTCTCAGGACTTCAACACGCAACTGTCGGATTTGCAGCAAAAACTCCGGATTTTGGAAAATAGCGCCCTGAGAGAGCATGATTGGGAAAATGTCAACGTCCGATTGTTATTGATGGGCGAAAAGTTAACTGAAGTTAAAACTATTACGGCTAGGTTGCAGGAGCGATCGAACGAAGTAAACTTGAATGAAATCCAAGGTTCTCTGAAGCAATTGCAGGATTTGCTCGATCGACCCACAATAGACACAGGGATGCTGCAAACCGAGATTCAGCATTTGCAGCAGCAAGTTTCCGAGTTGCAGCGGCAAAATCAAGAAATTGTCAAGCCTTATTTGCAGCGTCTGACTCGCGCCGTGAAGAAACTATCAGCAAATTAGTCGTTAGTTATTAGTTTTTTGTAGGGTGTTGGGCCCGGCGCACCGAACCCCAGTCCTTCCTAGGGTGCCGGCCCGGCCGCGCACCTTACCCATTACAAATTCCCCATTACCAATTACCAATTACCAATTACCCGTTACTAAATTTTTGCCAAGCTTGCCAGAAAACATAAATCGATAACACTGCCAAGAACGATCGAAAAGCTAAACTAACAATACGATCGGGCAAACTCGGCAAAAACCGCGTGCTCACCTGCACGCCCAACAAACCGCCGCCGCCGAGAATCAACCCCGCAATCCACAAAACATTCCCGCGCGCCGCGTGTCCCGCCGTCGCCGAAATTGCCGTGATGACGATGACGCCCAAGCTCGTTTGAATTGCCGTTTTAATGCTTTCTCCTAACAGCAAAATTTGCAGGGGAACCATAATCACGCCGCCGCCTACGCCAAACAAACCCGCTAATAAACCCGCAGCACTGCCGGTAGCAATTTTAGCCAAAGTTGGATGGAATAAAATATTTGAATCTTTTGGTAGTTGGTAATTGGTAATTGGTAATTGAGGATTTTCCTCTTGTCCCGCTTGTCCTCCTAGTTCGCCTTGTTCTTCTGCAGCTTCCTGCTGAGCCCTCAGGCGCGATCGTAATTCAATCAAATAAATATTCAGCCACAGCAACAGCCCAAAAGTAAGTAACAGCAAGTAAGGCGGAAATATCCCCGCCAAATAAGCACCGATTTGTGCGGTGATGATGGCTGGAAATCCGATGCCTGCGACTTGACTCAAGCTGAGGTAGCCCATGCGCCAATTCTGGATGCTGCCAGAAATAGCTGTAATGACGATCGACAAACCGCTAGTAGCAACTGCTTGCACCGGGGCGTAATTGAGAGCCACCAACAAAGGCACGATCGCCGTACCGCCGCCGATACCCAAAAATCCCGCTAGAATTCCGGCAAAAAGTCCGGCCGCACCCAGAATCCATAATTCGCTGACAGTCATCAGATTTTAGCTTTTACTATGAGTATAAATTTTAACTCAAAACTCAAAATTCACAAGTCACAAGTCACAACTCAAAACTCAAAACTCACAACTCACAACTCACAACTCAAAACTCATTAGTTGTGCCGTCCGGCATAATTGCCCGCCTCAAATCTGCATCGCGGAAGTTAGTTCGATTGACATTAGCATCAATCAAAACCGCTTCCGCCAAAATAGCCCCGCTAAAATTAGACCAGCAAAGCTTAGCCCGGTACAAATTAGCACCGCTCAAGTTAGCAGCGCGCAGCGTTGACCAACTCACATTAGCAACTCTCAAATTAGCATTGCTCAGATTAGCTTCGGTGAGATTAGCTCCAACCATCGTTACTTGGCGCAAGTCTGCACCAGTCAGGTTGGCCCGGCTCAGCATCGCCCCGCTGAGAATTGCCT
Source organism: Microcoleus sp. C2D2 (assembly GCF_036702495.1). Lineage (NCBI taxonomy): Bacteria > Bacillati > Cyanobacteriota > Cyanophyceae > Oscillatoriales > Microcoleaceae > Microcoleus > Microcoleus sp. C2D2. The sequence continues at coordinate 166,966 of NZ_JAUBTO010000001.1, forward strand.
GACTCAGATTAGCTCTTTCTAAAAGCGCCTCGCTGAGGATAGCATTTGTCAGGTTTACCGCTTTGAGATTTGACCAACTCAAATTTGCTTTCATCAAATTAATGCGAATCATGCTAGCGTCAGTTAAGTTGGCAGCAAACAAATTAGCTTCGGTAAAGTTGGCTTCGGTCAAATTAGCTTCGGTCAAATTAGCCTTGGTCATGTTGACTTCTCTGGCCATTGAGCCGCGCAGGTTGGCTCCGATCAGGTTAGCCCCGCTGAGATTGGCGCGGCTCAAATCGGTACCGATCAGATTTGCTTCGCTGAGGTAGGCTTCCGTCATGTCCACTCCTGCCAATTTCACCTCGCGCAAGTTCGCTCCAGTCAGGTTAGCGCCTTTGAGGTTAGCGTCTTGGAAATTCGCTCGGGTAAAGTTAGCCTCGCTGAGGTTTACACCTTTTAAGTCGGCCCCGGCGAGGTTAATCTCTCGAAAAATTCTTTCTCCGGCCGCATATTGCCTCAGAATTCGATCGGCCTCCATGTCATTCGCCTCGCAATTATTTTCAAACGTTAGGGTGATGGGTTTTACCACATCATCCCAGATAACCACGGTATTAACCCTCCACGCTGTAGTATCTGTAGAATCTTTGCACTGCTTTCCTGGCAATGCTGTGCAGCTAGCGGATAAAAGGCCTGACAAATATCAACGCTTCTGAGAAAATCAAAAATAGGGTAAAACTCTCGGCACTGGGTCCTCAAACAGCCAGCAGCAAAGAAAAAAAGACAACAGACAACTCAACGACAGATAACTGACAAAGGAAATTTTAAAATGCCTGAAAATTTGAGAAGCCAAGCTGTGACTGGGGGCGTGCAGCGCGCGCCCAACCGGGCAATGCTGCGGGCAGTCGGTTTTGGCGACGGCGATTTCACTAAGCCTATTGTGGGGATTGCCAACGGGTACAGCACGATTACGCCCTGCAATATGGGATTGAACGACCTCGCTTTGCGGGCTATTGCGAGTGCAAAGGAAGCCGGCGCCATGCCACAGGTGTTCGGTACGATTACTATCAGCGACGGGATCTCGATGGGAACTCAAGGGATGAAATATTCTCTGGTGTCGAGAGATGTGATTGCCGATTCGATAGAAACTGTTTGCAACGGCCAAAGTATGGACGGGTTGCTGGCTGTCGGCGGTTGCGATAAAAATATGCCTGGGGCGATGATTGCGATCGCCCGCATGAACATTCCTGCTATTTTTGTTTACGGTGGCACGATCCAGCCCGGACACCACAACGGACGGGATTTAACCGTCGTCAGCGTTTTTGAAGCAGTCGGTCAATTCAGCGCGGGCAAAATTGACGAAACAGAACTCAATGCAGTCGAACACAAAGCTTGTCCGGGTGCGGGTTCTTGCGGCGGAATGTTCACAGCAAATACGATGTCGAGCGCTTTTGAAGCGATGGGCATGAGTTTGCCTTATTCTTCGACAATGGCTGCTGAGGATGCCGAAAAAGCTGACAGCGCTGCCGAATCTGCAAAAGTTGTGGTGGAAGCGATCCGCAAACAGTTGCTACCAAGCCAAATTTTGACACGGTCGGCCTTTGAAAATGCGATCGCGGTAATCATGGCAATCGGCGGTTCAACCAACGCTGTGCTGCATTTATTAGCCATTTCAAATGCGATCGGCGTTGAACTGTCCCTCGACGATTTTGAAACTATTCGAGCAAAAGTACCAGTGCTGTGCGACCTCAAACCCAGCGGCAAATACGTAGCAACCGATTTGCACAAAGCCGGCGGCATTCCTCAAGTAATGAAAATGCTGCTAGAACAGGGTTTGCTGCACCCAGACGCCCTGACAATTACCGGCCAAACTGTTGCTGAAGTGTTGGCAGATATTCCAGCCGAACCCCGCACCGACCAAGATGTCATCCGCCCTTGGAACAACCCGCTTTACGCCCAAGGACATTTAGCAATTCTGAGGGGAAATCTGGCAACAGAAGGAGCCGTTGCTAAAATTACGGGCGTTAAGAAACCGCAAATTACCGGCCCGGCGCGGGTATTTGAATCTGAAGAAGATTGTTTGGATGCAATTTTAGCGGGCAAAATTCAAGCCGGAGATGTGATTGTCATCCGCTACGAAGGACCCAAAGGCGGACCGGGAATGCGCGAAATGTTAGCACCAACTTCGGCAATTATTGGCGCAGGTTTGGGCGATTCTGTAGGATTAATTACTGACGGTCGCTTCTCGGGCGGAACTTACGGCATGGTTGTCGGTCACGTTGCACCTGAGGCGCAAGTAGGAGGCACAATTGCTTTAGTAAAAGAGGGCGATTCGATTACGATTGATGCTAACAATCGCTTGTTGCAGCTCAATGTTTCTGATGCAGAATTGGAGCAGCGGCGGGATCTTTGGCAGCCTCCTAAACCTCGCTATACTAAGGGCGTTTTGGCTAAATACGCTAAGTTGGTTTCTTCTAGCAGTGTTGGTGCTGTGACTGATTTGGGTTTGGGTTAAAGTAGGAATTTTTTAACCGCAGAGGTCGGCAGATGAACACAGATGAACGCAGATAAAATCCTATCTGCGTTCATCTGTGTCCATCCGCTGATATCTGCGGTTAAAAAATTCCAAATTAACGGCGCTGATTCAAAAAGCGGCTTGCCATCGAAATTGTGTCAGTAATATCTACGTCGCCGTCTCCGTCTGCATCTAAAAACGTATTCAAAACGGGATTGCTGCCCGGGGCAGGATTTTGGGCGTTGCTGCCGGTTTTTAGCAAATTCAGCACCAGGGGCACCAAAACAGGTATCATCGCCTGCACTGTGGCGTTATTCAAACCGGTTCTTTGGGCGATATCGGCCACTATCTGGGTCAGTTGGCCGGCTCCGAACAAACTCTGTACCGCTTGCGGGTTGGGATTTGTGCCGCTAAATTGGTTGACAATTTGTTGAGCTTGTGCGTCTCCCGACTGCGATCGCACGTCTTGCAATGCCGATCGCACGTATCCGCCCAAAACCGACATTGCTAGCTGAGTCGTCCCTGTATTGACGCCCTGGTTGCCGCTCAACTGCTCTACCGCACCGAGAATGTTGCCCAACTGATTGGGATTTGCTTGTTGGTTGGGATCGTCGATCGCGCTCAAAATTTGGTCAAATAGTCCCATAATTTTTGCTCCGTACAGTTGTTTCTCAACTTTAAATTATAGCAACTCCTATTTTTCAAGATTGCGGAAAATAGTTTTGAGTTGGTACCATCGCTCATCTAGTGGCGTAGCGACAGCCAGTCAATCGATTTTAGATTTTAGATTTTAGATTTTAGATTGACCCCACGGATAAATGCGGGGGCTTGAGGATTTTCGATTTGCGATTTTGGATTGATTCCACGGATAAATCACGTGGCGGGTACCATCAAGAAATTCTTGGTCAGTTCAAAACTCTCAATAGACCTCTTGCAAAAATCCTTTTCATCAATTGATGGGAGGGGCAAGATGCCCATCCCACAAGAGTTATTTTTTCTTGTGGGATGGGCATCTTGCCCGTCCTATTTATTTTTGCAAGAGGTCTAATAATCACTTGATAACGCAAGTCTAACAGCATATTCCACGTTTATGAAGGACACCAGCTTCTCGCTCTCTCCCTACTTCATCAACCTGGAATTCCCTGTATTTCTTAAGTTCGTGCAGGCAGACGAAAGTTGGTGTAGACGCAATTTAAATCGCCGAGTGTTCAAAGATATAACAATAGAAATTAAGTTGATTCCATCCGCTTGTACGCCACCAATTCCAAACCTGAAATCGAAAGTTCCATTTTTTGCCAATCTTGCTTGTCACCTTCCAAGTTTTCAAAGGCTGCTGAGGTGAGCAAAATCTCTCCCCGTTCCGCCAAATCCTCTCCCAGCTTGGATGCCAGATTAAATTCCGATCCGTACATATCCTCTCCTTCCAGCATCAAAACATCGCCGCAGCCAATACCAATGCAGAGGTAAATATCCATCTCCGGTGGCACTGTCGTGTTGACAGCCGCCGTTTGCTTGAGAGAGTCGATCGCAGCTTCCACCGCCGATTTTACATCGGGAAAAACTGCAAAAACATTGTCTGCTTCCTCCTTAACTACAGTGCCGCCGCATTCGGAAATTATCGGTTTGACAATTCCGTGCATCCGGTGAATCATTGCCAAAAAATGAATAATTCCGTACCGGACTGTAGTGCGGGAAAATCCCGACATATCCATTACTAAAATAGCGTAATTTTGGCTAAAAGTTTCATTTATTTTCGCATCAATTTCAGCCATTCTTTCGGGATGTTCGTTTCTTTCTTGCAGCAAGCTTTCCAAGTTAGCGCGGTTATTTGTTTTCATTTTAGTTTAATTAAATTCCCAATCGCGACACAGTTCTTGAGGGCGACCAGCCGGATGCACCGCACAATTAATGCCGTCCTTGCCGTAATAATAATCGCAGACTTTGCAAGGTTGAGTTTGCTCTAATTTTTTCATCAAAATTGCCCGGGTTTTCTGCACTCGGTTTCGATACTTGTTTGCATTCGAGTGACTCGGTTCAATTGCCAAAGCTTGCTCGAAAGCTGCTAAGCTGGAATCGTATAATTTAATAATTTGGGCGCTGTATTTTGTCCAAGCATCGGCGCGGCTTTGATACAGTTCGACTGTACTTAAGCTTAAAATTCCGTATTCTGTCCAAGCATCCGCTGAAGCTCGATCGAACTTAATATTGGCATTGAGCAAAACTTTTTTTATCGTTGCCAAAAGTTCCCTCGGCTGCCAAGGTTTGCTAACATAAGCCTCTGCGCGATCGATCGCCCTAGACAATAAACCTAACTGCTGTCCCTTTCCTGTTAAAAATACGACTGGTATGTTCCTCGTTTCGGGATTAGCTTTAATTAAACGGCAAACACCGTAGCCGTCCATGCGGGGCATTACGATATCTAATAATACTAAATCAGGGCAAATTTTCTCAATTTTATCCAGCGCTTCCACGCCGTCTGATGCTTGAATTACATTCAATCCGCTGCACCTCAACTGATGTGAAATGCACTCCCGCTGGCTGCGGGAATCTTCCACCACTAAAACTGTACTCATCACTCCCCACCTGCTTTTTGAGGTAAACTTGTTCGCTGCTTCGAGTGGCCCTTGCTGAAATCAGTTTACCCACATTGGAAGAGTTTGTTATCACTAGCAAGCTAAACTTACTAAAATTGCAACAAATCTTAAACAGGGAACCAAAGGTGATACTTATCAGAAAATGCTGGTTGCTAATACGCGGACAATTATTCGAGGTTGAGGCCGTAAATATTCGGCTTTTAAGCCTTAATAGCGGCAAAATGTACTGATTTCGGGTGAAAACCTTGTTGAATTGCAACAGATAATCGGCTACTGTATACGTTGAAGTTCAGAAGGACGACAAATGAATCGATTGCTCCTCACTTTATTGGTAAGTCCGACGCTGTTTGGATCTCTGATGTCTTTAAGCGCGATCGCAAATCCCGCTCAAATTACCGAAACACCAGGCCAATCGACTGATTCGCCCAAGTGTGTGCCCTCGCCCCACACTCAGCGTCTGACTTGCGTGCGCCTCCCCGCCAAAACCGCTGCTGCTAATTCTCAACCAAAAATCAGTTGGCAGCGCCCGGGTGAAGAACAGGTGGAGATGCTGGATTTTTCGGAAGAAGAAAGCGATGCCGCCGTGGCGATGTTTGGCTGCGACTGCCCGGTTTGTCTCAATATCCTGCGTCAGTTGCGCGGTGTGCCCCTGTTACCGGTGTGAAGCCGATGGGTCTCATATGTTGCACCATTGTCAATTAACCTTTTATGAACAGGCTTTCCGGCCTGTTCCACAGGCAAATTTATCTTTTGTGGAACAGGCCGGAAAGCCTGTTGCTGACAATGGTGCGCGCTTTTGAGTGCCTTTAGCTTTCTCACTTTTAGAGAAATTGTAGTCAATTTGTTCCATCATTTCGAGAGATTTCTTATCTCTCAAAATCGGATATCTACTTTTTAGCAAGAACTTGTTTAAGTTGAGTAGTTGCTTGCTCAATTTTTTCGATACTACCTGGGTTGACCAATCCGTAGTAGTCAAAAACGTAAACTCGATTATTTTTGGTGGCTGTTAGTTGATTCCAAAATGAATCAGATTTAAATTCGTCTAAAATTCCTTCTCCCCGATCGACAATAATGATTACTTCCGGATTAGCCTCTAAAATCTTTTCCGCTGAAAGCGTCACGTAGCCTCGAACAGGGCTATCTCCTTGCAATTGGGCTGCGACATTTTTCACGTTAAACTTACCCAGCAAATCTCCAGCCCAACTGCTTTGATTGGGCGATAAAATCGGTTGTCTGCTTACCAAAACTAAAGTGGCGGGGCTTTGATTCGGGAGGTCTGTTAAAAATGTTTGGTAGCGTTTTAACAGAGGTTCGGGATTTGTATTGAGGGATTTAGCTAAAGTTGTTGTTAACTCTTCTAGGGATTTCCAGCTATCAACTTGAGTGAGTAAAGTTTTTATTCCTAGCTGCTGCAATTTTTGCATTGTTTGGTCATGAAATCCCGACGCACCTACCACCAAATCCGGTTTCAATGCGATGATTTTTTCTAAATTAGGAGGGGTGCGTTCGGCAGTGACTGCGGTAATCCCTGTAAATTTGGGGTTGCTGCTGACTAATGCGCTGCCGGGAATTCCTACAAGTTTGGTTCGGTCGAGTTGATGGATAATATCGGCGGTTAAAGGTGTTAAAGCTACAACTTTTTGTGCTGGTTCCGTGTTAGTTGTTTGTGGTTGATTAACTGGCGAACCAGCAGGAGTTGATTGCTGAATTTGGGGTGAAGTGGCGGCGGAGCAAGCGGTAAATGCTAAACTCAGCAACAGGATAGCGATACGAGAAAAAAAAGTTTTGTACATAGTTTAGGCGGGAGTTACAGCGAGTTTAGACCAGGTTGAGACAGAATTCACGGGAAGTTCGATCGCACTTTAGCGCTTAATGATTTAAATATCAATAGTTTACGGTAGATTTTGTATAAAAAACCGCCTTTCTTGCCTGAATTTGGATTTTTTAAGTATCTCTTAACTTTTATTCGAGCCTTTGGAACCACTACTAGGCAATAGTTTAAAGCCTGTGGCACTCAGATAGAACAGTGGATTGCGGCAATAAGTTAATAGAAATAATTATCAAGAGATTGGGAACTTAGTGCGATGGCAAGGTTATACTTATCATAAAAGTATTAAATGTGAAGAGTGGGAGCGATCGCACAAATTTGCAAGCCTACAGAAGTTTCTAAAATGATAGCTTCTACGCCAAAAATTTCAGCTAAATTATCAGGAGTTAAAACTTCAGCGGGAGTTCCTACACAAAAAAGTTTCCCTTTATTTAACATAGCAATCCGGGAACTGTACCTAGCAGCTAAATTAATTTCATGCAGCACCGTAATAATCGTCAATTTTTGTGTTAGATTGAGTTGGTTAAGCAACTCTAACAATTGCAACTGATAGCAAATATCTAAATAAGTAGTAGGTTCATCTAATAGCAAAACTTGCGGATTTTGAGCCAAAGCTAAGGCGAGGAAAGCGCGCTGGCGTTCGCCTCCTGAGAGTTGTTCGACAGGGCGATCGCGAAATTCTTCAATCCCAGTTTGACTGATAGCAACCTCCACCTTTTCCGCATCTTCCTTGCTCAACTCCCACTGCCACCAAACCTGATGAGGAGAACGCCCCAAACTAACTAATTGCCGTACCGTCAAACCTTCTGGCACTGTTTGCTGCTGCGGCAAAATCGCTAATTTTTGAGCGACAACAGCCGCAGGTTGAGTATGAATTGCTTTGCCATCAAGCAACACACTTCCTTGCTGCGGAGTTAGGATGCGGCTAACTAACTTCAAGAAAGTAGACTTACCAGAACCGTTGGCACCGATGAGACTCAACCACTCACCAGGTTGTAAAGATAAAGTGATGTTGTGGGCGATCGCAACTTCGCCGTAACCACCAGTTAAATTTTGAATTTCTAAATTCATTCTATTTTGGTAATGGGTAATTGGGCATGGGGCATGGGGCATGGGGCATGGGGCATGGGGCATGGGGCATGGGGCATGGGGCATGGGGCATTGGTTACTAATAACTAATGACTAATGACTAATGACTAATGACTAATGACTAATGACTAATGACTAATAACTAGAACGCCGATAAAGCAGCCAGACAAACAGGGGAGAACCCAACAAAGCCGTAACCGTACCCACAGGCAATTCTACCGCACCCAAACGAGCCAAAAAATCAGCAAAAGTCAACACCCAAGCACCGCCGATCGCACTCAGCGGCAATACAAACCGATAATCATTACCAACCAACAAACGCACCCCGTGAGGCACAACCAATCCCACAAAACCAATCAATCCGCCGATGCTGACAGCACTCGCAGCTAGCAAAGTAGCAACACCCCCAATCAACAAGCGCGATCGTACCAGCGAAACCCCCAAACCAACAGCTAAATCGTCGCCCAAAGCCAGCAAATTTATCGCTCGACCCAAAAAACATCCTAACAGCAAAGCAGCCAAAATATAAGGTGCCGCCACCTGCAAATCCGACCAACCGCGACCGTTCAAACTACCGATTAACCAATTCAAAGCAGCTTGCAAACGGCTGTCTTCAGCTAACAGCAGCAGTGTAGTTTGTATTGCCCCAAACAGAGAACTCACAGCCACACCAGCTAAAACCAAACGTTCAACAGAAATCCCCGTTTTAGTTTTTCCCAAAAAGTAGACCAGCATGGAAGTTAAAATAGCACCTATCCAAGCCGCCAAAGGCACCCAAGTTTGAAATATTCCCAAAGTCAGCATGGTAATCGCAACCAACCCTGCACCAGCAGAAATTCCTAATACAAAAGGATCGGCTAAACCATTGCGGAGTAACCCTTGCAGCAAAGCCCCCGACATTCCTAAAGCCGCACCAACCGTCAGCGCTGCCGCCACTCTGGGCAAACGCAATTCCCAGAAAATAGTTTGATTGACAGTATCACCTCGGTGCAGAAATGCTTGCCACAGTTGATCGGCACTCATGGGTACCGCACCAAAAGAAAGCGAAAGAACGATGGTTAACAGCAAACCCAATCCTAAGAATACAACTGCCTGAAAAACTCGATATTTTAGCCAGATTTTTTGCAAATTCACTACATTACACCACAATCTTCATTAACAGCACTAAATACCATATTTCCTCCGTTTTTAAAGCTTGAACTCGTTAACTACAATAACAATAACCGATTCACCTGAAGACGGCTTCAGTGGGAGCAGATGAGCAGGCGATCGCACCCGTCGGCAAAATTAAATGTATAATATTAACGAAGTAAATCGCTACGAGTGAATCATGTCCGCAAACACCGCGCTACCCCCAGCCCTCGCTAAAATCGTCCAGCGCTTTCAGCGACATTCCGATCCGAAACAGCGCTACGAACAACTGCTGTGGTATGCCAAGAAACTCCCAGCATTTCCCGAAAGCGACAAACTGCCGGAAAACAAAGTTTCTGGCTGCGTGTCGCAAGTTTATATTACTGCAAATTTGGCAGACGGAAAAGTTCTGTATCAAGGCGATTCAGACGCTCAGTTAGTCAAAGGATTAGTTGGCTTGCTGGTGGAAGGTTTGAGCGGATTAACGCCTGCTGAAATTGTCACCATTACCCCAGATTTTATTCAAGACACGGGATTGAATGTGAGTCTGACACCTTCCCGCGCTAACGGATTTTACAACATCTTTCAAATGATGAAAAATAAGGCACTTGCTTGTGAATTGAGCAAGCAAGCAGAAGCAAATTAAAAGAATAAACAGCCATGACTCAAACTACAAATTTAACAAAATCAGGTTCTGGCAACTATCCCGCCGCTGTTCAACAATATCTCTGGAATTGGAAAGAAACGCAAATCAAAGTTATTTACGAAACCAGAGGACAGGGAAATCCTGTATTGCTGCTGCCTGCTTTCAGTACGGTTTCGACGCGAGAAGAAATGCGTCCTTTAGCAGAATTGTTAGCTTCTAACTTTCAAGTTGTGAGTTTAGATTGGCCGGGCTTTGGCGAATCGGATCGCCCGCGAATCGACTATCAGCCGCAATTATACCATCAATTTCTTAAGGATTTTGTTGGGTCAATTTTTAATAGTCCTGTTGCTGTAGTTGCGGCAGGTCACGCTGCGGGTTATGCGATTCAGTTAGCGCAATCACAGCCCAATGTTTGGTCAAAGATTGTGTTAGCTGCACCGACTTGGCGCGGGCCTTTGCCGACGATGAGCAAACAGCAAAGCGGGTGGCACAGAATCGTGAGAGAATTAGTCCGATCGCCCTTACTGGGACAATTCCTATACAAACTCAACACTGCGCCGTCATTCCTCAGTTTGATGTACCGTCGTCACGTCTATGTTGATGCTGCAAAAGTCACGCCCGATTTCATCGAAAATAAGTGGAAAGTTACTCAAAAAGCGGGCGCGAGATACGGTTCCGCTGCCTTTGTGACTGGTGGGTTAGATCCGGCAAAAGTGCGATCGGAATTTACAGATAAATTTCAACAGTTAGCAGTGCCGGTGATGGTTGTAATTGCTGAAAATGCGCCGCCCAAATCAAAGGCTGAAATGGAAGCATTAACGGAATTACCGGGTGTTGAATCGCGAGTTATTCTCGGTTCTTTGGGTATGCACGAAGAGAATGCAGCAGCTTTGGCAAATGCGGTTAAATCTTTTATGGGAGAGAATTAAGAGGGAATGAACCGCAGAGGGCGCAGAGAACGCAGAGGGGAGAAGGGAAGAGGGGATGAATGCAAGCTGTTTTTTTAACGTTAGTTTGGATTGTTTGCTATTGGTTTTGTCTGCCAGTTTATGCTGTCGCAGAGTCGCCGATAATCAATTTGCCAAAGAGTACGATCGAAAGTGCCCGGTTTGTCCCTAAAAAATATGCAAAGAGCCGCCCAGATGGGAGCTTTTCTAGAACTAGCATTTGTCAACGATTTGATGGGAAAAAATGCTGCTGATGAGGGACACAAAAACTGGCATCAAGTTTCTATTAGTAAAATGGCAGCAGCGATTAAACTAATCGGAGCCGAGCATTTTGTTCTCAGCACAGATTTGGGAAGAAAACCCGATCCTTTACCTGCAGAAGGCTACAAGTTATTTGTGGAAAAATTGATGGGCGAAGGCATTTCTCAGCGCGAAATTGATTTAATGATGAAGGAAAATCCAGCTCGTTTGTTAGGAATTTAGGCGTTTGGTGCAGCCGTGCACCCTACATGACTATTCTTGATTGCGTTTGACGCGCAGGTATCCGTTATCTGCAATGCGCCAAGCACCCCCAGCATTTCCCGTTAAATCGCTATCTTCCACGGTAGCAATGCCATCTCTGTAAATGCCGATCGCCTCACCTTCATTACCATTAATCCGACACCGGCGCACGATCAATTTTCCTCCCAATCCGACACCTATTCCCAAACTGCCGTTGTCAAAAATACTGCAATCTTCCACCGTTGCTTTCCCATTATCCGATATAAAAATTCCGTTCCATACCCCATCATGAATTTGACTGCGGCGGAGGATAGAATTTGCATCAGGACCGCAAACTCCCACCACAGAATAGTCCGCAGAAGTGATATCGCTGTCTTCTATGATTAACTCGCCTTTGCGAATATCTACAGCGTAATATTTCCCAGTTGCGCTCAGCGTTAAACCCCGCACTAAAGCACTGTCAGTTGCCATTTTAATGCAGTTTGAGCTGATACTTTCCACAACAATGCGATCGACCTCTCCGCTGCCGATAATTTCTACCGATTTGTCGAGAATTAGACTTTCGCGATAAACGCCTGGATGCACGTCAATGCGCGTGCCCGGTGCTGCATTTTTCAGCGCTTCGCTAATAGTAGTATAATCGCCTTGACCCTGCTGAGAAACAACAAGGTTTTGACTCTTCAAAACTTTGGGCTCAGAAGTAGATGCTTCAATTTGCCCTGATTCCGAGTCAAAATTCTCCGATTGTGGTGAGCCAGCTTCGGAAAGTTGCGATGTTAGCTGCAAGCGTTCTTGATAAACTGTCTCTAGCTGATGTTCTAACTCGGATACTTGAGATTGAAGTTGAGCTTGATTCTGGTTTGCTGTCTCGATTTGACTTTGCAATTGGGACAGTTGAGAATAAAGGTGCGATCGTTCTCTGTTAGCAGTTTCTAGCTGAGATGCCAATTCAGAGCGAGTTTGACGCACACTTTCTAACTGATTTTCTAAGTCGGATACTTGAGATTGAAGTTGAGTTTTATTTTGATTAGCTGTTTCGATTTGACTTTGCAATTGGGAGATTTGAGAAGTGAGCTGAGCTTCCAATTCAGAGCGACTTTGACGCACACTTTCTAACTGTTGTTCTAA
>NZ_JAUBTO010000001.1:179423-239995 GCF_036702495.1 Microcoleus sp. C2D2
TGATTTTGATTCTGGTTTGCTGTCTCGGTTTGACTTTGGAATTGGGAGATTTGAGAAGTGAGCTGAGCTTCCAATTCCGAGCGACTTTGACGCACACTTTCTAACTGTTGTTCTAACTCGGAGATTTGATATTGAAGTTGATTTTGATTCTGGTTTGCTGTCTCGATTTGACTTTGAGTTTCCGAGAGTTGAGAATAAAGGTGCGAGCGTTCTGTGTTAGCAGTTTCTAGCTGAGCTTCCAATTCAGAGCGACTTTGACGCACACTTTCTAAGTGATGTTCTAACTCGGAGATTTGAGATTGAAGTTGAAGTTGATTTTGATTAGCTGTTTCGATTTGACTTTGGAGTTCCGAGAGTTGAGAAGTGAGCTGAGATTCCAATTCAGAGCGGCTTTGACGCACACTTTCTAACTGATGTTCTAACTCGGATATTTGATATTGAAGTTGATTTTGATTCTGGTTTGCTGTTTCGATTTGACTTTGCAATTGGGAGATTTGAGAATAAAGGTGCGAGCGTTCTGTGTTAGAAGCTTCTAGCTGAGATTCCAATTCCGAGCGACTTTTACGCACACTTTTCAACTGATTTTCTAACTCGGAGATTTGAGATTGAAGTTGATTTTGATTCTGGTTTGCTGTCTCGGTTTGACTTTGGAATTCCGAGATTTGAGAATAAAGTTGCGAGCGTTCTGTGTTAGAAGCTTTTAGCTGAGATTCCAATTCCGAGCGAGTTTGACGGACACTTTCTAACTGATGTTCTAACTCGGAGATTTGAGATTGAAGTTGAGTTGGATTCTGGTTTGCTGTTGCGATTTGATTTTGCAATTCCGAGAGTTGAGAAGTGAGCTGAGCTTCCAATTCCGAGCGACTTTGACGCACGCTTTCTAACTGATGTTGTAACTCGGATACTTGAGATTGAAGTTGATTTTGATTCTGGTTTGCTGTCTCGGTTTGACTTTGCAATTGGGAGATTTGAGAATAAAGTTGCGAGCGTTCTGTGTTAGCAGTTTCTAGCTGAGCTTCTAATTCAGAGCGAGTTTGACGGACACTTTCTAACTGATGTTCTAACTCGGAGATTTGAGATTGAAGTTGATTTTGATTCTGGTTTGCTGTCTGGAATTGATTTTGCAATTGGGACAGTTGAGAATAAAGGTTCGAGCGTTCTCTGTTAGCAGTTTCTAATTGAGCTTGCAGTTCCGATAACTGAGACTGAAGTTGCGAGCTATCTCCCTCGCTGCGATTTATCTGAGCCTGCAATTCTGACAACTGAGACAGCAGCTTTTCTCGCTCTCTAACAACCTTTTCTGATTGACTTTGTATTTCTTCAACTTGAGCGTTTAACTGCATTTTCTCCAGATTAGCAGCTTCTAACTGTGTTTCCAGTTCTAATAATTCAAATTGAGGTTGCGTTGCTTGTTGGCGAGCGGTTTGCAATTGAGAGTTGAGTATGTCGCGTTCTTGCTCTGCATTCTCCAATTGAGCTTGTAGCTCAGAGAATTGAGAAGTAAATTGCGATCGCTCTTCTTCGACTAATTGCAGTTGAGCTTGCAAACCCGACAGTTGAGACTGAAGTTGCTCCCGCTCTTGAATCGAGCGATCGAACTTAATTTGAATTTCCGACAACTGGTACTGTACCTGCAATCTGCTTTGACTAGCAGTTTTCAACTGACTGTCAAATTCAGACAGCAGAGCGTGAAATTGAGAACGTTCTGCATCAACCGCCTGTAACTCTGCTTGCATTTCCACCAATTGAGCGTTAAGCTGCGATCGCTCCTGCGCCCCAACTTCTAACTGATTTTTAAGTTCCGCCACTTCTGCTAACTGCGACTCAGCTTGTTGAGCATTTTCTAGCTGAAACTCCAAATCAGCAATCAGAGAATCAATTTGCGATCGATCCTGGGCAACTCCTGCCACAAATCCTTCCATTTCCGACACTTGATTTTTTAAAAAATCTTGCTCGCGAGTCACAGTTTCCAACCGACTTTGCAACTGGGACAATTCATAATTTAGCTGATTTTCATTCTGCACCTTTTGCTGCAACTCCGAATTGCGGGCATCCAACTGCTCCGCCAACTTCGATATCGCCTCCTGTGAACCCTGCATCCGCACCAAATTGCGTGAATTTCGCTTATTCAAAATTAGCCAGCAGACTAAGGCCCCGCCTCCAAATCCTATTAATAAAACTAATGGTTCCATTTTTTTATCTAATTGATATAAATTGAGTTATCTTGATGCTTGCCCACAAAAGGGACTTCAACAAATCCCTATTTTACTCAAAGCTATCACAACTTGCAAGCCTCCGTTCACTTGGCTCAAGAATTTATATTTCTTTACAAATACCTTTTGTTTACAGGTAAGGTGCGCACGGAACACCCTCCAAGTCCGATTAATGCAGCAAATCCACAATATCAGGAATAATCTCGATATGCTGAGTCAGCAGTTTATATTACTGCAAATTTGCCAGACGGAAAAGTTTTGTATCAAGGCAATTCAGACGCTCAGTTCGTCAAAGGATTAGTTGGCTTGCTGGCGGAAGGTTTGAGCGGATTAACGCCTGCTGAAATTGTCACCATTACCCCATATTTTATTCAAGACACGGGATTGAATGTGAGTTTGAGACCTTCCCGCGCTAACGGATTTTACAACATTTTTCAAATAATGAAAAAGAAAGGGCTGGAATCCCAGGTAAGTGAGCAATCAGAACTGAATTAAGCACATGAAAAATCCTCACTAAAATCAACAGCCAATGATTTTTATAGGAGAGCCGTTTTTTTATTCTCTATCCACCAAAACAAAGCTGCAAACATTGTCGAAACCATTAATAAAACCCCAAGCACCAAAAAAGTAGTATGTGTAGCAAAAAGTAATGCTTGTACAGGCGCATTGCTAATATCGATATTCGGTGCAAAATTAGCGCTAAAACTTGTGGTAAAGAAGAACAAAGCACCTACTATTGGTACTCCCAGCATCTGCCCTAATATCCGCGAAAATGACAACAATCCCGAAGCAATACCTAATCGATCTTGTGGTGCGGCTCCCATAATAGAGCTATTGTTAGGAGAGTTGAACATCGCCACTCCTACCCCATAGGGAATAATCCCCAAAATATACTTGATGACAGTTAATTCAGTATCAAATCTGCTGATTAAAAAACATCCAACGACCATAAATACTAGACCCATTAAAGTAATGAGCTGCGTGCCAAAACGGTCGGAAAGAATACCCGAAATAGGCGCACTTGTCACAATCAGAAGTGACGGTACTACCATTAAAAAACCAGATTTTTGAGTTGAATAGTGTTCAAGGAAGGTGAAGAAAAAAGGAAGGATGAAGATGACACCTGCGATCGCGAAATTTGCAATAAAACGTAGCGTTAAGCCCAGGCTAAACTCTACGGATCGAAATATTTTAAAGTCGATCATTGGTGCTGCTATTCGGGATTCTAACCATAAAAAGCCAATCAAGCTGACGACAGAAAAACCCAGCATATTTATGGCAATCTGAGAATTACCTTTCTGTAATAGGGTAAGACCAAGAATAAAAGAAGTTAAGACGATGGTCAATATCAGCGTACCGATGATATCAAAGTTTTCGGGGTTTCCACTAATCGCAGAATTCGGTACAAAACAAGCCACAATCAAAATGGCAAAAATCCCAATCGGAACATTCACCCAGAAAATTAAAGGCCAGCCTCCCACACTCATCAGCACTCCTCCTACCATGGGCCCCAAGGTAATCCCCATTCCGTAAATTCCCGCTCTAATACCTAGTCCCAGTCCCCGCTCTGCCGCTGGAAATGCCTCCACAATCATCGCAGTTCCCAAGCCAGATAAAAACGCAGCCCCTACTCCTTGCAATCCTCGAAACGCTATTAAAAACCCGACATTTGGCGCCATGCCACACAATAGTGAACTGATCGTAAAGATTGTTAAGCCAATAATGTACAATCGCTTTTTGTTCCAGATATCACCTAATTTTGATACCAATATTACAAATATGGCGATTGCCAGCAAGTAACTTAAAACTATCCATTGACTCGTGGCAAAACTGGTATGGAGAGATTCAAGCATAACTGGCAAAGCCAAGTTAACTATATATACATCCAAAGCAAAAATGAATACACCAATACCAATACCAACTGTAGTCCACCATTTTTTAGGTGTTTTCTTGTCTTCTTGCCTTAATTCGTTAGAGTTTTCTGCTGGCGTTGTTGACATTATTACTATCTAGTGAGAGGTGGGATTATTCTGAAATCATCCAAACTATAGCAGTTTTCACTTGATAGGTGCTACGCTAAATTAGCAATTATCAATAATTTCTATAAATTGTTTATCGATATCGATTGGGGTTCCTCTTTTAACAATTTCTTTAATCTTTTTAAGAATCTTAGCTACTAAATTTTTGTTTTCAGCCAGTTCCTCTCTGCCAATCTGCTTTAGAGCTAATTCTACAGCAGTCAATCCCGATTGCATCCCTAATGCTATACTACTTTTAATTACCAAAATTTCTGGATTTAAACTTTGATATAGGCGCTCATCTTTTGCCATGGCCGTAAGGTGAGCACCTGCATAATGGGTAAAAGCATTTTTCCCCACGGCAGGGTGATGAGGAGAAATAGGTACATGAGAATACTCGCTTACCAAATTATACAAATCTTTCAAATATCCTAGTTGCCAAAATTTTTTCTCCTCAATAAGGTCGGATAAATTTATTAGTAACTCAGCCAAATCCACTATACCAGCTCTTTCCCCTAGTCCCATCACGCTGACATCAATAATATCTGTTCCCGCTCTGTAGGCATCCAAGGCATTTGCTAAAGCTAAACCTCGGTCGTTGTGGCAATGAACTTCTATTTGTGGATATAATTCTCGTTTGGCTAGTTCCTCCTTCAGGATTTTGACAAAATAATAAATACTACGTTTTTGTTGAAATGGGGTTGTATATCCCGTGGTATCAGCTATGCTGATTATATTAGCTCCAGCCTGCACTGCTGCACTAGCCGCCTAAATCACATTTTTCATAGGAGAGCGAACTGTATCTTCCGGCGTATAGCGAATCAATAAACTATCATTCTGCTCTCTAGCATAAGTTATTACTTCCACAATTTTATCTAGGGCTTCATCTAAACAGATATTATAGTCGCATTGCAATCGTTGAGAGGATACACTAAAAAACACGCCTAAAAAGCTGACATTACAATCCAGGGCTTTTTTAACATCATCTATTCGGCAGAGCGAATGAGCGCCTATTTTTGCTTTTAGTCCAGCATTGGCAATGCGGGTAACGGCTAAAGCAATTTCGCTATCTACAGCAGGATTGCCGGCTTCAATAATATCAACTCCTATGTGGTCTAAAAACTCCGCAATTTTTAACTTTGTTTCAGGTGCGAAATAAACTCCAGGGGTTTGTTCTCCCTCTCTCAAGGTAGAATCAAGAATTTTAATCATAATCTACGATCGATTTAGCTACTAAGCTGTGTTGCATCTAGATTGCCTATGGTATTAGAGAGGGAGAGGGGGTGAAGGGGAGAGGGGGAGAGGATTTGACGATTTTTGTTCGGGACTCGAAATATACAATTTAAATGCACAACAGCTTAACAAAATCTTGAAAAAGGGGCTGGCATCGGCGAGGGCACAATACCTTATAGAAACTTGAGCCATGACCCCCAATAGATATCTCCAAAAAATACAGTCAAAGGCAGCCAGGATGCCTGCTCCACAAAAGTTATTGGGGAGATCTAATAGTTGATATACTCCCCGGCCCGAGAAGGCGCGGGGATTCTTGACACTTCATCGAGATGCGCTACAAGTAGTCTTATCTTCTCTCTGCGTCCGTTTAAAGTCGTGGCGATATCCCATCCCGACTTGGGCTATATTTTTGGCTGCGTTCTCATCTCGATCGTGGTGCGTAGCGCAATTGAGACAAATTAGTTTTCTAATTGAAAGATCCAGTTTGCCCCACTTAAACCCGCATTCCGAACACACTTGGCTAGTTGGCTCCCACCTATCTATTACCCTAAAATCCCGACCGTACTTATCGCATTTAGCCTCTGTTAGGGTGCGAAACTCATACCACCCTTGCCAGCTAATTGCTTTGGCAAGACGGCGATTTTTTACCATTCCCGACACATTCAAATCTTCTAAAATTACAGTTTGGTTTTCGCTGACTATTTTAGTTGACAGTTTGTGCAGAAAGTCAGTCCGCTTGTCGGTAATCTTGTTGTGTTGCTTGGCGATACGGATTCGCGTTTTGTTCCGCCGACTTGAATCTTTTTGTTGGCGTGCTAACTTGCGTTGCAATTTTCTAATCTTGCGGTCTGGCTTTGAGTAGTCCGGTCCCTTAACTTGCGTTCCGTTACTGAGAACCGCAAAAGTTTGGATACCCAAGTCGATACCGATAGATTGGTTTTTTGGTTCAATCCTAACTGGGTTTATTTCGACTACAAAACTTAGAAAGTAACGGTTGGCACAATCTTTGATTACCGTAACCGAAGTAGGAGCTACGGGTAACTCCCGGCTCCAAATCGGTTTGACGCATCCGATTTTAGCTAAATAGACTTCGTTCTCTTTGAGAGAGAACCCGGATTTAGCAAACTCGGCAGATTGCTTGTTAGTCCTTTTCTTAAATTTAGGTAGCGCAACTTTTTTACCCTTCCTTTTTCCCTTGCGAGCATCGAAAAAGTTTTTGTACGCCGATGCCAAATGCCTTAAAGACTGTTGCAATGGGACGGATGATACCTCGTTCAACCAAGCTCTCTCTTCTGCCTTTTTTGAGCTTGTTAACAATCCAGATAGCTGATTGTAATTGGGTAGCTTTTCACTGCTTTTACATAAAGCTAAAGCGTCGTTCCAGACCACCCGAACGCAACCAAATAGCTGAGCCAAGCTCTGCTTCTGTTGGTCGGTTGGGTAGAATCGGTACTTATACCTTGCTTTCATTAGGTATGTTATTGTTGGTATGTCAACTGTCGTAAGTTGGTCTACAAGTAATGTTAACCCAATTGGGCCCCGAAAGGCACAGCATTACAGATTTACTAATCCATTGGGTCTGTGTAACAAAATATTGCAGACCCGTATTTACGGCGAAAAGCTGTCCTAGAAGGACGGGGTTTTAAACCGATTTTTCTGATAAGTCTAAGGGTTGATGGCCAACTTTGCTAAAGCTGCCTGCACTGTTGGGGGTAATTGACGCATAATCTTACCTTTGTCGCGATCGACACCAACCAAAGTTACCTGTGCGGTGACATATAACTCCTGAGTATCAGCCGATCGAATTTCGTAATCCCAAAGCAGCCGCACACCCTCGCTAGCACCTATCCGCGTTCTGACTGCCACAGATTGACCCATTTGTACAGAGCGGTGGTAGCGCAGCGAAAGTTCCACCACGGGCAATTCCAAGCCCTGCGCCACCCAGTCTGCATACTCGATGCCCAGAGAGCGCAAACTTTCCACCCTAGCTTCCTCCATCCAAGCCAGATAAGTCCCGTGCCAAACCACACCGCTGTAGTCTGTATGGTGAGGGTACACTCGCACCAAATATTCAAACCAGCCCTCCGAGTTCATCCCAGCCCGGTTTTGAATGGCACCAGCCGGTGCGAGTTCTGGTTGAGTTCGATCGTTCTCTAACACGTTACAAATCGTTCCAAAACGCTACATTTCTACAAATCATAAAGCAAATTTCAGGCTTATGCTTGACATTAAGCAACTAGAGTCCGAACGCCCTAGTTTAACCTCCCACAAGAAAACTCAACTATTTTTACCGCCAAAACCATGATAGAAAAAATTTTAGTAGCCGTCGCCGGTCGCGGCTTGTGCGAAGAGATGTTTAATATGTTAATGGACATCCCTTCCTTGCAAAACACCTCTGTCACCGTCTTGCACGTAGTGCCGCCACAAGTAACATCCGACGGCATGGCCGCCAAGTTGGAAGAAGGAGGCAAGATTTTAGCACAAGCAGTCCAGTCTTTGAAAATAGATCCCAGCAAAGTCAATCCCCGGCTCAAACAGGGAGACCCGAAAACAACTGTTTGCCAAGTCGCAGAAGAAGAAAAAGCCGACTTAGTAATTATGGGTTCCCGGGGACTCGGACGGCTGCAATCGATTTTGGAAAACTCTGTCAGCCAGTACGTTTTCCAGCTAACATCCCGACCGATGCTGTTAGTAAAAGACGACATCTACGTCAAAAAAATCAAGCGCGTCATGGTGGCGCTAGATAAATCCGAATCCGCCAAACAATCCTTAGAACTCGCCCTATCTTTTGCCAAAGAAGTCAGCGGCGGCCAGATAATTCTAGTACACGTAACCAAAGATTTGACGGGAAAATCCACCGAAGATTTAACAGCAAATGCTGAAAAAGACCCCGTATTAGCCCCCGCAGTAGCACTCGCGAAACAAATGGGAGTTAGCTACCGGTGCGTGAGTGCCACAGGCAAGCCAGGGGAAGCTATTTGTCAGATTGCAGACGACGTGAATGCCGACTTGTTGGTAATCGGTTCCCCCGATCGGCGGCCGAACGTTGCCAAAAACTTTGTGGATCTCGATCGACTCCTAGGAAATTCGCTATCAGACTACGTGCGAGTCTACGCCAACTGTCCTGTCTTGCTAGCCCGCACAGTCGCCTAGAATCTCATCCTTAACAGTTAGCAGCCAACACTCAACAGTTAACAAAAAAAGCGCCTCAGCAAAAAGCTGTTGGCGCCTTTTTTGCAAGCAGCTTGGGCCAGACAGAAATAGCAGCAGTTGCTAATCTTTTCTACCTTGACGGCTAGCCGTTTGAATGTACAGAATGATTAGAAAAACGCTGGGCACCAAGACAAACAGAATGGTTGCCACAAACCCTAAATCGTTAACTTCCATGAAGACGCTCGCCTCTATCGGAAAATAGGAAAACACACACAACTAGGATATCACTCAAAGGCAAAAGGCAAACTCGAAGACAGAAGGAGAGCTTGCGGACAAGCGTCGAAACCCGGTTTCTGCCTCGATACCTGGCTGCCCAATCTCTTATTTGTCCTAGAAACCCTGTTTCTTTTCCTGGCCCGGCAAAAGGCGTAATTATACAGTGAAATAGGAAAAAAAACAAAATTATTGCATTCTGCATTTTTCTTTCCTTCTGCATCTGCTGCCGAATGCCGAATGCCTTCTGAGAGTCAGGGTTTAGTCTTCACGCTGACCTGGCCGTTGACCAAAGTTTGACAAGCCAACCGATAGTTTTCGGGCTTTTTTTTGAGCTTGCGGTTTTCAAAGTCAGTGCGGGGCGACAGATTTTCACTTCCCTCGACAATTTCCACAATGCAGGTGCCGCATTGACCGATGCCCCCGCAATTCATCATCTTTCCCGAAAATGTGTACAAATCGATGCGGTTTTCTAGAGCTTTGAGCCTCAAATTGGCTCCGTCTGCTGCGATGACTTCCTGATTTTCCTTCACAAACTTGATGTTGGCCATTGCCGATTCCTTAACGCAGTTGACATGGAACTCTATTACAAAATATTAACTAATGTGTCGGAAGTTTAATATCAATTCCGGTTACACCGGAATGATGGGGAGTGGTCCGTTGGGAGTCGGGAGTCGGGGAATGTGGGATTATTGACCTTGACTTTATCATTCCGATGCAACCGGAAACGATATAATACCCCGATGTCTAATTTCCTTTGTAATTAAATGTGCGCGCGAGCGTAGCTATCCCGTAGGGAATCGCCCCAACCCAATCTCAAGGAGCATCCGAGAGGTTATTAGTCGGAAGATTGCTCACAGCCCGCTGGAGAGACGAAAGCCCCAGGTTGTAGGTGACAATTGCCGACAATCGGTTTCTCTCAGCCCTAGTCAAATCAGTTTCCGCCTGAATCACATCCGTCTGAGTACCCACGCCAGCTTGAAACCGCAGTCTCGCCAGACGCAGAGCTTCCCTTGACTGCAAAACCCCCGCCTCTGAAGTTTCGATATTCTCAAAACTCGACTCTAAGCCAAAATAAGCTTGTTCCACTTCCCGGCGAACCTGGTTGCGGAGTTGGTCGAATCGACTTTCGGCGATCGTCATCTCAGCCTCCCGCTGTTGCACCCTGGCGTTCGCCGCGCCCCCGTCGAAGAGACTCCAAGTCAGACTCGCCCGCACCGAATACCCGTCCGCCCAGCCGCGAGGAACAAACCGGCCCGGGTCGTCAGGGTCTTGCCCCACCACGTTGTAGGCGGCCGAGACACTCACTTGAGGCAAACGCCCCGCCTGAATCGATCGCCTCTGCTGCTTGCTGATATCTCTCTGCACCAACTGCTGTTCCAACTCGGGGCGATTCCTAAAAGCCTGCACGATACTCTCTTCCAAAGACAGCCTCCAAGAGCCCGCTTGCTCTACCGGGTCAGCCGCTGTCAAGTTCGCCGTCTGGCTGATATTCAAAATCTCAGCCAGACGCCGCTGGGCAACTCGCTGGTCGCGACGGGCCACTGACAGTTGTTGCACTTCGTTAGCCAAATTTGCCTGAGCCTGCAACACAGCAAACCGGGTTCCCACCCCTGCCCGTTCCAGGGCTTCGGCATCCCGCAAACTTTGCTGGGCATTTCTCACCGAAGCTTGGCGGATGGCAACTTGTCCGTCCGCGTTTTGCAAGTTGTAGTAAGCCTCAGCAGTGTCGAAGCGGAGTTCCTCGGCTTGGCGTTCCACATCCAGTTCCCGAAAGCGCAACTGTTCCTCTGCCGCGCGGATGTTAGCGCGCCGGCCTCCGAACACATCGAGGTTGTAGCTCAACTGCAAAGTGCTGTTGAGAGTGTTGCTGCCAAAATTTGGCCGGGCTTGGTCGGCGGGTTCCCCGGTTCGGCTAGCCTGAAAGTTTAACTGGCGCTGCTGAGCCCGGACTCCGAGTTCTCCGCCGGCACTTATTTGGCGGCTGGCGTCCATTTGAAAATTTAGGTCGGGATAAAGAGCAGCTTGTTGTTCGCGCAAAGCGGATCTGGTTTGTTCCACTTGCTGTTGGGCGATTTGCAAAACTTGGCTGTTGCGGCGGGCGAGGTCTATCGCCTGCTGCAAGGTAATTGACTCTGTTTGCTCGATCCTGACATCCTCCGGGTTTGTCGGAAACTGCAGCGGATTCGGGTTGGGTTCCAGGGAAGCCGGAGGGTTGGTGTCTAAAATGCCCCTCGGAGTCAGAGGGGGGAAACTTTCGTTCGGAGTGCCCGGGATAATTGGGACCGGGGAACTCGGCACAGGAACATTGTTGAGAGGGCTCGGGGAAAGCTGCTGAGCGTCTGTCGGTTCCAAACCTCTTTGAGGCGTTGAACCGCCTTGAGACAGAGTTGATGGGGAAGCCGGAGCAGCCTGTTGAGGCTTTGATGCAAGCGAAGGCCCGGTTGGGGGAGTTGATGCGATCTTCGCTCGGACTGGCTGCCCAGAGTCGGAGGTTGGCGGGCCCGGGGCGATCGACTGTTCGAGGTCTTTTGCTGACTCTGGCGCTGTGTTCGAGGTCGATCGAACATTCGGCCCTAATTCGACGAGCTGATTGCTAGGGGCCAAGCTGTCCTGGGACTGAGCCGGAGGCTGTGCTGAAGCACTCTGTGCGGCGTTGCCCAAAGTAATTGCAGCGCCCACTCCGACTCCGATGATTTGACGAAAAACACGCATAATTTTTTAATTAGTCTGCAATCCTAGAGACAATTTTAGAGCAAGATTTGGCTTCAAGTTTCTAGTTTGTAGCCTGAACTCGCCAGTTACAAGTCAGAATTACCCTACTCATCTTAACTTTTGAATGTTCGGTTCAAAATTTACCTACACCGCCGTAATGCTCCCACTAGATCGGTAATCCGATTAGTGGCCAGATGTAAGGCGGGTGATTTATGAGGGCATCCCCGACAATTGCTAACGGCAGGGTAACGCCCGGCGAGGATGTCCGAAGAATCACCAAAGTATTCCTTGATTTCCCCCAATTGTTCAGTCTGTGATGTAATGTATTAGTGGTTGCGACCCGTCCACTCGGCTGACCACAACACGACGTAGCAGTCATATGCTTGCGAAAGTAACTAGCGAGAGAAAGGGAGAAAGATTCCGGTCACTGGTTCGTCATGCTCGAAGAACAAGGCGATAAAACATAATCCAAACAGGAATGTACGAAAAAACAATTAAACTGCTTGTGGAAGGCGAGCGGCTGCCTGGGTTCCTCTCTGTCGGGAGGATAAAGGTCGAAAGACCAGAGATGTTGTGTAAGACCAATTTAAGCACGGGTTTAAAGGGGCAACGGCAGACGAGACGGGAAGCCCTAACTATATCGGTACTCCGATTAGTGATGGGTACTTCACAATTCAACTTCAGCAGTTGCCAGACCGATCGCCGCCGAGATTAGTTCCTCTACTCCGCTAACCGGCAAAATCCGGGTTTTCAGCAAGCTGGCGAGCTGTTCGACGGTCATGTCGTCTAGAAAACGCGGTTCCCCCTGTTTTAGCATCACCGACGGCAGCAGGATGCCATCTCCCAAGTCTCGCCCCTGCAAAGCTTCCAGCAAATCTTGCCCGGTGAGCAAACCCGTGACAGTGATAGTTTGTCCCCAGTAGCGGCTGCACAGAGCTGCCATGTTGACGGACAAGCCGGGAATTTGGTTTAGTTGTTGTACGATCGGCTCAAAAGCTTTTTCTACAGCATTCCCCACCACCCAAACTAACTTGCGCTCTGGCTCGACTTGCATCGGTTGCAGCTTCTCAAAAGCCGTTTCAAACTGCTGGATAAACTGGCGGATAGAACCGACACCGTTACCAATTTGCGGATAATCTTCGTAATCTCCAGCCGACGGCAAATCTAAACCAGCTATTAAAAACCACTCGTCAGCCAGCCAAATGCAGCGCGATTTTGACTTCTGCTTTTTCCCCTTTGGGCCGCCTTTTCCTTTACTTAAAAGCACTTGAATTTTCTGCACTTGCTCGATTACTTCTCGCGCTTTTTCCGCAGTTACTGCGCTCAGTTCATCTTCGGCTGGGCGAAAGCGAGTTAAACCCACCGGCACTACAGCCACCGAGGCGACAGCGGGAATATTTCCGGTATGAAACTTTGCCAAATCTAACAAAGTGCGTTCTAAATGTTCGCCATCATTAATACCGGGACAAACAACTACTTGAGCGTGAATTTGCAAGCGGCGTTCTTGAAACCATTTGATTTGTTCGAGAATCTTCCCAGCGCGGAGATTTTTTAACAGCCTAATTCGCACTTCCGGTTCGGTAGCGTGCACGGAAACATAGAGAGGAGAAAGCCGCATTTGTTCGATTCTCTCCCACTCTTTTTGAGTCAGATTTGTGAGAGTGAGATAGCTACCATAAAGAAAGCTGAGGCGGTAGTCATCATCTTTGAGATACAAAGTTTCGCGCTTTCCCGGAGGCTGCTGGTCAATGAAGCAAAAAGGGCAGCGATTGTTGCACTGAATTAGTCCATCAAAAAGAGCAGTTTCAAATTCTACTCCCAAGTCTTCGTCATACTCTTTTTCTATTTCTAACTTGTGAGTTTTGCCTTTGGCATCTAAAACTTCTAGTTCGAGAAATTCATCCGCGCACAGGAATTGATAGTCGATCAAGTCGCGGGGTTTTTGACCGTTGACGGCGACGATTGAGTCTCCTGCTTCAAATCCGATTTCGGCGCCGATGCTGTCGGGGATAACTTTGGTGATTAGGGCTGGTCGGGTTGATAATTCGCTCATATTTATTAGTGATTCCCAATTAGTTATTTGTTATTAGTGGGACTCTGTTACACTTGTTTTGAGTTGATAAAACTTAGGCTTTTTTATCGCCAACGATGACAGCGATTGGAACCGCATAATGAATTTCCTCGCCTCGAAAATGCGCGCCAATTCCGAGACTATCAACACCAATATCCTCTCTAAAAATTTCTCTGATTTTCTGGTCATCGCCGGGGTTGGGAAAAGAAGCAGCTAACTGTTGTTCTAGCCCAAGTTCTACCTTGTAAAAAGCCAATTTAACATTTTGAAGATTGGCATCTGCGACTAATTTTGGAAACTCTTCCAGAGTCAAGGCGCGAGTATGAGAGGGATCGCGCAACTTCTCAATCCGGTCATAAGCATTCACTTTATCCGCTGGCAAAGCAACATCAGCAATCAGGATTCGACCACCTGGACGACATACGCGAACCATCTCTGATAGAACAACATCTGGCTGCAAAAAATGATGGAAAGCGTAACGACTCAGAACAATAGAAAAAGTAGCATCGGGAAATGGTAGTGTTTCAATATCTCCTTGTTGCCAGGACAGATTAATCAAGTTTTTCTGTTGCGCCAGAATCTGGGCTTGTTCGAGCATCGCTGGTGTGATATCAATGCCAGTAACGTGACTGGCAACTTCCGCAAAAGCACAACTAACAATACCTGAACCGCAAGCAACATCTAGAACTGTGTCTTTGTCAGATACACTCGCCATTTCTCTCAGCAGGTACAGAGACTCTTGATTTGTGTGAGCGTACAATTTAGAGAAGGGAATTGCCTGACGAGTGAACTGGTCGATGATGGATTCCTGATGTGCGGTCATAGTTTAGGATGTGGCTAGCGGAGAATGTTTACAGTTTAACTTGTCTAGGCTGAATTTGGCGATCGCCCGATCGCTTCTGCCAGTCTAGGCGAGTGAATTGTCTTTAACAGAATTGACTTGTCGGGTTGCTAAATATACAGCATTATATTTTTTCCATAAACAGTCCTGCAATCCGCACCTCAAAAGTTATTCCAGGTAGCTGAGGCTGCCATCCAAATTGCATCGCTTGGCGTATCCATTGTGCTGCATCAGAGGGTGTTACTGGTCTCACTTCGTTAGTACCCCAACATTGAGGATGGGTGATGATAACTAACACGCCCGCCCGGTTCTTCAGCGTGTTGGACAGCAACATGAAGATTTCCGCAACTGTAGTCTGCTTGCATATTAGTAGCTTGTCTTCGGATTAGCCAGATGAAAGGCTCCCCATCAACAATTATTTTTCTGGTTCCTTTTTTCGGTATTGACATAGTTTGCTAAGGTCGATCGCCTTTAGAATCAGGATAAGTTCTGGGTTGTAAATTTAGCTTGGCTGTGAGAGGATGTATCAAAAATATGTATTTATGAAACTCAAAATTTTGACGGGGATCCTGACAGGCTTAGTTGTTTCTGCTAGCACAACAGCGCTTTTTTGTCAACCTAGCCGTGCGGGAAATAATAACTTTTTTTGCGGTACTCTTCCATATATTAGCACCGGGATTCTGAACCCAGAACCAGTTTTTAATGAGAGGATTCTGATTAATACGAGTGTGAGATTGTTGGCATCAGCTCAAGTGGATGTAGGGGTCAAGGTTTCGAGTGCGTCTGTGGCGACCGATCCCAAAGCTGAGGCTTTCTTTATTCAGGGTAACGATAAGTATGAAAAAGGAGATTATCAAGGTGCTCTAGCGGCTTACAGCCAAGCAATTGTGCTTAATCCTAATTATGTTGAAGCCTACAACCGCCGGGGAAATACCCGCCGTGCTTTAGGAGACAATAAGGGTGCACTCGCCGATTACAACGAAGCTTTGCGAATTAATCCTAACTATCATACTGGCTACTACAACCGGGGAGTTGTCCGCTCTCATTTGGGAGACAAGCAGGGTGCTGTAGCCGATTACAACGAAGCTCTGCGAATTAATCCTAACAATGCGGCCGCCTACTTAAACCGTGGAACTACCCGCTCTCAATTAGGAGACAAGCAGGGTGCACTAGCCGATTACAACGAAGCTCTGCGAGTTAATCCTAACTTTGCCTTTGCCTACCTTGGTCGTGGAAATACCCGCTCCTCGTTAGGAGACAAGCAGGGTGCTGTAGCCGATTTCAGCGAAGCTTTGCGAATCGATCCTAACAATGCCGATGCCTACTACAACCGGGGAAATGCCCGCTCTGATTTGGGAGACAACCAGGGTGCACTCGCCGATTTCAGCGAAGCTTTGCGAATTAATCCTAACGATGCCGGGTTCTATTACAACCGGGGAAATGTCCGCTCTGACTTAGGAGACAAGCAGGGTGCTGTAGCTGATTACAACGAAGCTTTGCGAATTAATCCTAACCATGCCCAAGCCTACAACAATCGGGGAAATACCCGCCGCAGTTTAGGAAGCAACCAGGATGCGATCGCCGATTTCGAGCGAGCTCTGCGAATTAATCCTAACTTGTTCCAAGCCTACTACAACCGGGGACTCGCCCGCCGCAGTTTAGGAGACAAACAGGGTGCACTGACCGATTACAACGAAACTTTGCGAATTAATCCTAACTATGCCGATGCCTACAAAAGCCGGGGGAATCTCCGCTCTGAATTGGGAGACAAGCAGGGTGCTGTAGCCGATTACAGCGAAGCTTTGCGAATCAATCCTAACTATGCCGCAGCCTACATCAATCGGGGACTTGTCTACTATGAATTAGGAGATAACCAGCGTGCTATAGCCGATTTTAACGAAGCTTTGCGAATTAATCCTAACGATGCTCTCGCCTACTACGATCGCGGAATTGTCCGCGTTAGGTTAGGAGAATTTCAGGGTGCGATCGCCGATTACAGCGAAGCTTTACGAATTAATCCTAACAATGCGGCCGCGTACCAGAACCGGGGAGTTGCCCGCCGTGAGTCTGGAGACAAGCCCGGGGCAATTCAAGACTTTCAGAAAGCAGCAGATTTATATCAGCAGCAAGGAGATAAAGATAGCTATGAAAAAGCGATTAACATTCTCAGGAGACTTCAATAAACTGCCGCCTTACTAATCGCTATAGCCTAATTAACACTGACAATTTTTTTGAGCGAAGTTTGTACGAGGAACATAGCTTTGAAGTTCCTCCCAGTCGATCGCTTGCAATTACTGTAAAAAGGCGAGTATGTTTAATTTAAAAGCTATTTTATTCCCAGGTAAAATCAATGAATTTTTTTAAGAAACGGACGATCGCGTTAATTGGTGCAGTTGCCATAAGTGCGATCGCACAACCAACCGCAGTTTTGGCTATATCTGTTCAGGTTCCGAGTGCGTCTGTGGTGGCTGGGACGAAAGCTGAGGATTTCTTGATTCAGGGTGAGGAAAAAGATGAAAAAGGAGATTATCAAGGTGCTATAGCCGCTTACACTCAAGCAATTGTGCTTAATCCTAATTATGCCGAAGCCTACAACGGCCGAGGAAATGCCCGCTATAGTTTAGGAGACCATAAGGGTGCTGTAGCCGATTTCAACGAAGCTTTGCGAATTAATCCTAATTATGCCGAAGCCTACACCAACCGGGGGAATGCCCGCGATGACTCAGGAGACAGGCAGGGTGCTCTCGCCGATTACAACGCAGCTTTACGAATTAATCCTAACGATGCTATTGCCTACTACAACCGGGGGATTACCCGCTCTCGTTTACGAGACAACCAGGGTGCTGTAGCCGATTACAGCGAAGCTTTACGCATTAATCCTAACTTTGCTGTTGCTTACTACCACCGGGGGAATATCCGCTATCGTTTAGGAGACAACCAGGGTGCTGTCGCCGATTACAACGAAGCTGTGCGAATCAATCCTAACTTTGCCGAAGCCTACACCCACCGGGGGAATGCTCGCGATGATTTGGGAGACAGCCAGGGTGCACTCGCCGATTACGATCGAGCTTTGCAAATTAATCCTAACTTTGCCGGTGCCTACTTAAACCGGGGCGTTACCCGCTCTCGTTTAGGAGACACGCAAAATGCTGTAGCCGATTACAACGCAGCTTTGCGAATCGATCCTAAATTAGCCGGTGCCTACTTGAGCCGGGGACTTGCCCGCGCTGAAGGGGGAGACAAGCCCGGGGCGATGCAAGACTTTCAGAAAGCAGCAGACTTATTTCAGCAGCAAGGTGATAAAGATAACTATGAAAGAGCCCTTAACAACCTGCGGAAACTTCAATAAACTGCAAAAACTCCCCAAAGGTCGATCGCACTACTAATCGCTAAAAAATAGAAGACCCAGATCCCCGACTTCTTTAAGAAGTCGAGGATCTAATTAAATATTATCCGAATCCGATCGTCTATTTTTTTAGATCTTTCGTTACTATAGCGCGTCTGAATGAGTTGTGTAAATAAAAGAAAAGTGGTCAGCTCAAATTCTCGAAAAAAAGGAGGGAGACAAATCTTTCGCCTTCCTCCTTAACGGCACGGGCGCACATTTTCTCTAAATCGTCCCGATCTCAATTTATTTTTAACTGCATCAACAGATTCTCTAGATTCTCTTGCTGTTGAGGTTTCCGACTTTCTTTCATTGAGAATAATTTGGTAAGGGGGCGTTCGATTTCGTAATTCTACCGAGTTCAGAGCGACTTATGTCGCTCCTACTGCTATCGGATTTATATTTTAAATATTGTTCACTGCCCCACCTGCAAGCGCGGTCAAAATCGCCACGCCAAAAGCCAACCTGTACCACACAAACACCCACGTATTTTGAGTTTGCAGGAACTTCATCAGCCACGCGATCGACAAATAAGAAAACAAAAATGCCGAAATTGTTCCCACTATCAAAGCTGCAACTCCAGCATCGCCGATTCCTTCTCCCACAGCACCCTTCAATTCCACTAATCCAGCCAGAGTAATTGCGGGAATTCCCAATAAAAAAGAAAACCGCGCGGCCGCGGGTCTTTCTAATCCCATAAACAATCCTGCTGTTAAGGTAGAACCCGATCGCGAACACCCCGGAATCAATGCGATTGCTTGAGCTAATCCCATAAAAATACCGTCTTGAACAGTTAACTTTTCATAAGTGCGATGGCGCGTGCCAATTTTTTCTGCTATTGCTAACAGCAGCGACATGACGATCGAAGCAATGGCGATCGCACCCAAACTTCTCAGCGGCGACTTGTCAAAATCTGGAACCAATGCCTTGATTAGCAGCCCAAAAAAGACTATAGGTATTGTTCCCAAAACAAGTGCCAGCGCCAGTTGAAACTCTTGCGATTTGTAGTCGCGCCGCACCACGGCATCTACAGCACCAAAAGTTATAGTTGTCAAGTCTTGCCAAAAATACCAAAGCACTGCGACAATACTGCCCAACTGAATAACAGCAGTATAAGCAACCCCCGCATCGCCCCATCCAAGGGCGATCGGCACTACCTTCAAATGAGCGCTGCTGCTGATGGGCAAAAACTCTGTTAATCCTTGTACAATTCCTAAAATAATGGCCTGCACCAGATTGATTTGAGCGGGCCCGGAAACATCAGCAGCGGGCGTTTGGCCCAGGAGTGCGTCAAGCAAAGCTATCATTAGTTGTGAATTCCCTGTTGTCAGTTTCTAGCAATCAGTTTAATTTAATATCTTGCACCCTTCTGGGAAGCTAGGAGCAACGCCCCACCAAAAATAAATTTTATTTGGGCGCGGACACTTCCAGCCCGCCCCTGAAAAGCCGATCGCAAATACTGATATTCGGTCTGTTGAATCGCCTTGTCGATCGCCACAACAAGCAAACTATGATAGCGGATCTGAAACTACTTTAACCTACTCAACAACATTTCCCTACATTTGGGTGATAAAATCAGGAAAGTTTTTGCATCTGATTTCGCTTTTTTTACAGCAACTGCCAACAACTTATGATATTTAGTGAGAAAAAAAAATCAATTGTTACTGCTGCTTCTGGGCTGGGCTTGCTGCGGCGAATCTTGTCAGCCAGTCTTTTAACAGTGGCGATCGCACTTAGCTGGATACTGCTAACCGGCACGCCACCAGCCTTAGCAAGTCTCACAGACGATCGCTATGACGGTACAATCTTTGCCCTCTACGCCGGCAACGGTTCCCTAGTTCCTCCTAAAGTAAAACTCACAGATTCTTTCAAACGCAATAAACCCGTATTGTTAGTGTTTTACACTGACGACAGCAGCGACTCCAAGCAATACGCGATCGTCGTCTCTCAACTCCAGGAATTTTACGGCCGCGAAGCCGATTTTATGCCCATAACAGTTGACTCTTTGCCTCCGCAACCGTTACCGGAAATCACCGAACCGAGCCATTACTACGAAGGTTTCGTACCTCAAACTGTCATCCTAGACCAATCGGGAAAAGTAGTTTTTAACGCGAAAGGACAAGTACCGTTTGAAAAGGTAGACGATGCTTTTAGGAAAGTATTTGACTTGCTGCCCCGAGAAAAATCTCTCCCGCTGAAACGCCGCGTCGTGAACGAATTTAACGTCGAATTGTCGAAGTAAAATGTTGCAATAAGTAATATCAATTCCGGTGGCACCGGAATTATTGTTGACTGTTGACTGTTGACTGTTGACTGTTGACTGTTGACTGTTGACTGTAGAAGGAGGGGTCGAAAAACAGGATGGTTGAGTGTTAACTGTTGACTCGATTTTATTATTCCGATGCAACCGGAAACGATAGTAAAGCTGAAAAAAGCCGCGCCGCCAAGTATGGAACAGTAGGAGATAAATAGAAACCAAAATGAAGCGGGCAAAGTATTGACAAAAGTTGGATATGGATATATAGCAATCCTTCCAGGAGCCGTAAAAATGAGTCGTAAATTTTTTACCCCACCCCAACCCTCCCCGAACTCGCTCGCTCGGGAGTAAGAAATTCACAAATGATTTAGGATTGCTATACAGCAGATTCCACATTTATGAAGGATATCCTAGATCGATCTATCCCCCCCGTAGGGACTTAGGCTAAGCCGTGTCCCTACTTCATAAATCTGGAATACGCTGTATCTGTTTAGGTGCAAGGGGACAAGTTGAAAATTCTAATTCTGAGGTGAAAAGATATAGCGGACAGAATCGCTATGATGCTTTAATTGATGTTTTGAAAGATGCTACAGAATCCGATATGTCGGAATTGGTTTTGGGAAGTCAATTAATCTTTGATTTTGACGCTGGAACTAGCCAACACGATGCTTTGGGGAGGCATTTTCGGAGGTGGCGCGATCGCGGTTTGGGGAAAAATGAGATAGCTACGGCTAGCGGAGATTTGGGCGGGCGTTCGTTTGTTGGCGGGAAGATTGCGGGGATTAGTTCTTGGGTGATAGCGATCGAGGATTTTTCCATATAAACATCAGCGATATTGATAAAATTGAGGATAATGGCTGTTTTGGGGAAACTTCCGGCGACACGCGGGTATCGCTTTATGCTGGTTTGAGCGATCGGGTGACAAAAAATCCCTGATAGGGTTTTGGGTTTATTGCGGCTGAGTTTTGAGGATATATGTTTCAATCCCTGATAGGGTTTTGGGTATTTTCCGGCTTTATGATTTACCAACAAAAAGAAGGTTGTCTAATATTGTTTCAATCCCTGATAGGGTTTTAGGTATTTTCCGGCTTGGCAGAAATAATTGGTACAAAGGCGAAATGATTACAGTAACGTTTCAATCCCTGATAGGGTTTTAGGTATTTTCCGGCTGTTCCAGGGCAACCCCTGGCGAACATCTGGCTAATCAGTTTCAATCCCTGATAGGGTTTTAGGTATTTTCCGGCGATACTTTTCAAATCCAGAGGCAGCATAATGCTGAATGTTTCAATCCCTGATAGGGTTTTGGGTATTTTCCGGCCATCACCTCAGAGCCGGAATGCGATCGCCTGCCCGGGTTTCAATCCCTGATAGGGTTTTGGGTATTTTCCGGCTTGACTGGGCTTGGCGAATGCCAGCCCAACAATTCGTTTCAATCCCTGATAGGGTTTTGGGTATTTTCCGGCGTTTTCCAGAATCCCTAAAATACTTAGGGACATAACGTTTCAATCCCTGATAGGGTTTTGGGTATTTTCCGGCGTTTTTAGAGGAAGTCTCGGGCGAGTGACCGCCCTTGTTTCAATCCCTGATAGGGTTTTGGGTATTTTCCGGCGCGCTGGCGGAAAGTCGCCGTTAAATGAAATATATTCGCTGTTTCAATCCCTGATAGGGTTTTGGGTATTTTCCGGCAATTCCAGCAAACCAGGCTCTTACCATCACTGTCATCCCTATGTTTCAATCCCTGATAGGGTTTTGGGTATTTTCCGGCTTGATTTTCTCCTAATGGTAATTCCCAGAGCTGGGATTTTTGTTTCAATCCCTGATAGGGTTTTGGGTATTTTCCGGCGTTAATCTCCCTGTGTTTGTGTCTATAATATAAGAGTTTCAATCCCTGATAGGGTTTTGGGTATTTTCCGGGGGACGGATAGTTCGGGCTGTCAATGGGGTTAAGTTTCAATCCCTGATAGGGTTTTGGGTATTTTCCGGCCAGTCACACTTACTCGCAAGCTTTCAATGGTGGTATGTTTCAATCCCTGATAGGGTTTTGGGTATTTTCCGGCGTTCGATCGCCCGATCGAGCAGCTCCGGCGAAAAGTTTCAATCCCTGATAGGGTTTTGGGTATTTTCCGGTTTACTGTGGCTGGCTGCGGGAAAGTTTGGCTATTCCGTTTCAATCCCTGATAGGGTTTTGGGTATTTTCCGGCGTGGTCGGTGTTGAGTGCTTCCCGCAAAATACTGTGTTTCAATCCCTGATAGGGTTTTGGGTATTTTCCGGCCAGACGGCGTTTGGTCACTTGAACGGCGAGGCATTCGTTTCAATCCCTGATAGGGTTTTGGGTATTTTCCGGCCCGACGCCTCCACGGTCTGTCTTTTTTCGATCGCGGTTTCAATCCCTGATAGGGTTTTGGGTATTTTCCGGCCTTAAGAGCCAAAAGGAAAGGACAAGAGAAGCGCTGTTTCAATCCCTGATAGGGTTTTGGGTATTTTCCGGCTGGGCTAATTTCAACAATTAAATCTCGGTTGCTGGTAAGTTTCAATCCCTGATAGGGTTTTGGGTATTTTCCGGCAGGAGTTGTCGAACCCAGTACAGTAGTCGCAATGACTTGTTTCAATCCCTGATAGGGTTTTGGGTATTTTCCGGATCCAGTACGCGCTTGCCCAAAGATTTATCTTTGTTTCAATCCCTGATAGGGTTTTGGGTATTTTCCGGCATTAGCGCCACTAATGATGGCATCCTGTACAGCATTGTTTCAATCCCTGATAGGGTTTTGGGTATTTTCCGGCTTTAGTGTCTTTTGCAACCCAGCCTGCTCGGCAAACTTGTTTCAATCCCTGATAGGGTTTTGGGTATTTTCCGGCCTAAGCGGCAGACTTCTCAAGTAATGCCCAACCCCGTTTCAATCCCTGATAGGGTTTTGGGTATTTTCCGGCCCAAGCCCGTGCCGAGTTCGCCGGTCACCACGCAACAATGTTTCAATCCCTGATAGGGTTTTGGGTATTTTCCGGCTTGAAGTTTGTGCTCTGTTGCGAGACTTAGGTGTAGTTTCAATCCCTGATAGGGTTTTGGGTATTTTCCGGCTCTTCATCGACTCGGCCCCATTTTTCGCCAATTGTTTCAATCCCTGATAGGGTTTTGGGTATTTTCCGGCCGCCCGTTCCAGAAGCCTTGGTGTATTTGGTTTTCAACGTTCATTTGCGTCTGTACTCGTAAAAATACCATTTCAGCCTCCGACCCGTCAATACCCTATTTAGACTTTCCCCCTCAAACCCTTATCAGATAAAGGCTTCAGCAATTGCGTCTGCCCTTTGACCCGGGGAGCGGCCTCAAACCCTTACGGAAACTGCATTACAGCCCAAAAAATTAACCCCTGGATTTTTACACCCAGCAACAGACGCAATTTTCCCAAAAATATAGCTCCCCCCCAAAACCCGCAGACAGCAACAATTCTCTTCATAATAATAAGCTGTCGAGCAAAATAGATCAGAACCCTTAAACTTCAAACCATGACCAAAACCTTAATTCCCGTAATACTCGCCGGCGGTAAAGGCGAACGCTTCTGGCCCCTCAGCCGCAAGCAGCGCCCCAAGCAGTTTTTGAGTCTCGACGGTAGCGGTAAGAGTTTGCTGCAAGCTACAGCGGAAAGACTATTAACATTAGGTAACGGTTGGGACGATTTGTGGGTAGTAACCTCGTCCATGTTAGCGGATGGGGTTCGCGAACAGTTGCCCCTGTTACCGCCGGAGAATTTGCTAGCGGAACCGGAGGGCCGGGATACTGCGCCAGCGGTGGCCTGGACTGCTATCGAAACTGCGAAGCGTTACGGTGAGGATGCGGTGGTGGGTTTTTTCCCGGCGGATCACTGGATTGGGGAACCGGAAGAGTTTGTCAAGACTTTGGAGGCGGCGGCCGAGTTGGCGAGAAATCAGGATGCGATCGCCACTTTGGGAGTAAAACCGAGTTATGCTTCCACCGGCTACGGCTACATCGAACAAGGCGAGGAAATTGGCAGTTTTGGGGGTTTTCCTGCCTATCGGGTGGCGAGGTTTACCGAAAAGCCCGATCGCACAACTGCTGAAGAATTTGTAGCCAGCGGCAAGTTTAGTTGGAACGGCGGAATTTTTGTCTTTCGACTCGGAACAGTCTTGACAGAATTGCGAAGTTATGTACCGGACATGATGGCAGCTTTGGAAGCAAAAGGCGCGCAGGCTTACTCCGAATTACCCAAAATTAGCATCGATTACGCGCTGATGGAGAAGACGCAAAAGGCTTGTGTTCTGCCCGTAGGCTTTAGCTGGGACGATTTGGGAGATTGGAATGCGATCGGTCGTTTGCTGCAAGGAGACAAACCGAATGTCGAGTTAGCAAAACACGTCGGAATTGACACCAAAGGCGGCATTTTCTATGCAGCCGATGAGAATGAAGTAATTGTCACCATTGGTTTAGAAGATGTGGTAGTTGTCAGAGATGGCAACGTAACTTTGATTGTAAAAAAAGATAGGACGCAGGAGATTAAACAGGTAATTAAGGTGTTGGGAGAAGATGATAAATTGAAAGATTTGTTGTGATGTAAGTACGGCACAGATTGGGCAGGCGAATATAAAGGATTAATCACTCTTTATCCACACTTTCGTTTTTTAATCTGTGTCGTACTTTACTATTCTACTTTTGTTGTTCGCACTTCCACTGAAGCCATTGTTTTAGCAGATTCCTAATTAAAGCCTGTGCTTCTGAGAGTGACATAGGTTCTTTTGGTGGATGCTTGTCATGGACACCGTGCCGTGCATCATCACCAATTGCCCTTCGACTATTAGCAGTCTGCGTGAATTGGCTAATCTTCTTTTTAGTTATCCACTCTTCAATCCTATCAATCTTCTTATTTATTTTACCAGCATTTTTCTCGACAATTTCATAAATTTTGTAAAGATTAATCCAGGTATGTTCAAACTCCCTAAATTGTCTAAAAACATCTTTAACTATCTCGTCTTCTTTTGCCAGCTTCCTCCAGGAGTCAAACTCTAAAATAGGGATTATATCTTGACCGCCTTCTAGTTGGATAGAAAAAGAATCTAGACCCCGCAGAATTTTGACTAAAAGCTCAACCCGGTTATGACGCTTACCTTTTTCGTCAACTTCGCAGATTTTATCAGACTCAAGACGTGGAAAACCTGGAAAATAAATCATTGCAACAGCACTTATATATTCAAGAAGTTTAGTAGCTTCAGAAAGTACATCAGACGTATTTGTTAGTGATTCCCAGCGCGAAGAAGTTAAATAATATTTCCTATTCTCTGTGATTAAGCTAAATTCATCTGATGAACGCAGCAAGTTCGACAAATTGTCAACATCCGACTTTCTAACTGCTAGCACCTTTCTCGACAAATTGTCAACATCCGACTTTCTAACTGCTAGCACCTTTTTAGCTACTCCGAAAACTCCTCTTTTCATTGGAAAAACCTCCTAATCGTAATCTTTAAGGAAACACAACTTTATAAATGACTCTCTTGTCCCAGACTAACTCTGAGGAGTTGGATGGAATGATGTAAATCATTTCGGCTTTCTCCCGATCCAATCCTGTAGATG
Organism: Microcoleus sp. C2D2; assembly: GCF_036702495.1. Taxonomy (NCBI): domain Bacteria; kingdom Bacillati; phylum Cyanobacteriota; class Cyanophyceae; order Oscillatoriales; family Microcoleaceae; genus Microcoleus; species Microcoleus sp. C2D2. The sequence continues at coordinate 205,162 of NZ_JAUBTO010000001.1, forward strand.
GTTTCAACTCTAGCCATTCAGGGCAACTGATACCTAGTTGCTGCATGCATAGATCGCACTTCTATTCTAAATGATCAGCTTCAAAACGATAATAAATTTCTATGAGAGTTTTAATTTTCTCTAGAGCTAATTCTTGTTCTGGGAAATCAGTTTTCTCTTGTTATTTCTCTTTATTTAGTAAATTATATCCTATCAATCCTGCTATTAAAGCTGACCCAGATCCTACCGCTGCTACTAGCCCAACTAACCCTAAAACTCATGCTAATCCCCCAGGCAGAATCGTCGGTACACATACTTCCACTTCCTCAAATGAGGGGCTTCCTGCAAATGGCTGTCTTATTATAAAAAAATATCTCTCAATAATCATTAGACCTCTTGCAAAAATAAATAGGACGGGCAAGATGCCCATCCCACAACAAAAAATAACTCTTGTGGGATGGGCATCTTGCCCGTCCCATCAATTGATGAAAAGGATTTTTGCAAGAGGTCTATTGCATCACTCAGCATCTTCTGGCTTTTTTGCGATCTAAAAAGGAGAGACAATCGCCAATGGTGGCATTGCCTCTCCTCTATTCTGCCTGGGACTTTATTTTTTCCCAAGCCCCCAACTATTAACCGTTCCTCAAGAAGGATTAATCAATCAGTTCCGGCGTAGGAACTTGTGCATTAATCTGGGCCTGAGAAAACGAGGGCAAAGTCCAAGTTGTCTCACCCGCCTTAAAAACTTTAGCAGGGGCAACATTCAATTGAATACCACCCGTTGCTGCATTCGTTGTAGCAATTAGCTGCGTACCATCTACAACCTTAATAGCAACCGGTTCAGCCAAAGAAGCTGGCTGAGCCGCCGGGCCTAAAGTAGCTTGAGTCCCTGCTGGCACGTAAATACCATCGCAATCCCAATCATCATCTGTAATCTCACCGGATGCTAGGAAATAAAGTTGCGTCGGCAATTTTTTCGGCTTATTAGCATAAACTGCCAGGGTTTGCCCGGTTGCATTACGACACTGAGCCCGCTTTTTAGCAGTTTCGATCACGTATTTCTGCATTTGCAATTCGGACAACCGCTGTTGGTACTGTTCAGGCGTATAACCCGCTGTCGAAGGGTCGCTCTGAGCTGACAAAAGTTGATTCAATTCCTGTGTCACCTCCGCATAGTCAGCTCCCTTTGTGAAATCCTTGCCTGCCCAAGAAGGCTGAGCTACAGCTAAGTTTACGAAAAGCACTAAAGCCACCAGAATTAGTTTGAAAAACTTGCTCATTTTTGTTGTCCTTTGTGTAATAAATCAGAGTTTGTTCTTAGAAAACCCCTCCACTTTGCTGAAGTTATAAATTATTTATTTTTCAACTTCAGCAAAGTGGAGGAAACTTGAACCCTAGTTTACCTCAAATTTTTCGACTTGAGGTGCAGTCTGTAACGATTGATAACTGTCTTTAAGCAATGTCAGCAGCCACAAGCAACTGATAGCTACAGTAACTACCGTTAAACCGCGATCTTCTAGAGTATGGCTATCGAGCAGGATCAGCGTACCCAGACCCATTAGAACGAAGGGAACAAGGGAATTACCGTAGCGGACAAGTAGGGTCGCGATCGCGCTCATGCGAGTTAGTTGATACGCCACATAACACCAGACACCCACTAGCAAGAAAAAGACGCTCAGAATCACTAGCAGGCTATCCCAAGTGCAGTTGGCAAACAACGGGACATAAATCCCCACATTATCACCTCCATTAGCAAATGTAACCGCAGCTACACTATAAGTTTGTGGCGATAAAATACTAGCAAAGATACTGGATGGAGGCGAATCTGTGGCTGTATTTTCATCATCCGCCTCTGTATCTCGATTTAGCAGGCGGCTGACTCCAATTGCAATTGGTACTAACCCCAACATCCCCACCCAAGGGCGCGGCACCATCATACAGCCAAAGAAGCTAGGAAGACTAAGCAGCACCAGTGCTGCGAACCCAAGATATTGTCCTGTAACAATGTGTTGCCGTCTAAAAACAGCATTGACTTGGGAGAAAAACAGCAGCAAGATGACAATATCATCTAAATTTGTGGCGGTGAAAGCTGTAAAACCTGTGGAAATAGCCGTAATGAATGGGTTCATATCTAACTGCCTAGATTGTGATGGTAGGATTGCTGGAATAGTGCCGGAGATTAATTGATGTTGAGGTGTTTTTTTTGTTAAAAATGTTACTTAACAGATTGGCTAGACTGACGCTCTCATTCACCGATCAGTAACGTCGCTGGTCACAGCTTGAAATAGCTTGACGCGGATACCGTATGTATTGAGGGCTTTTGAGTTGGAAGTAAAATTGGCATCACTTCTGTATATGGTTTTTGAGGCGTAAGCTGTAAAGGCCTTTGATGGCTGGCGGTTTTCATTTTTGCGTTAACGCTGTTGGATAGAGTGGATTTCATGGCAAACCTCACGGGTGAATGCCTAGTTGAAGCTGACTGGTTAATGTTCGCTGGCGTTTTTCTTTCATGCCTTTACTTTAGTCAAGAGCCACTCATAAGAGCAAATGTTCTTTTTTATCAAATCAATCACTTCTATTTATAGATTTGTTGGGAAATAGGAGAGAAGTATGGCCTTTCTCAGTAACATGTTCCGACGTGCATAGGGCATCGGGCATCGGGCATCGGGCATCGGGCATCGGGCATACCTCACCACGCGATCGAACCGCTATAATGCCAAAGCCAAAAACCGATCGCACCCCTGGCACATCCCAAAATACGCGCGTGCGAAGCTATCCCGTAGGGAATCGCACTCTTTCCCCCAAGTTATTCCTCAAAACACTGGTCAGCTTGGTTAACAGCCCTATGCTAGTAGTTATATTGCCCTTAAAGTCGATCGACCCGGAGGGCGCTTGTTCAGCCTAATTCAAAACACTTCTGGCAAAGGAGAAATTCTAGAGGTCGTCTTCCGCAACGGTTGGGACTACATGAAACCTGTGCTTGTCGCAGAAAAAAGGCGATCGCCCGCGATCGCCCAACGCCATCACCTTTTGCGGCACACTATATCTAGTGCCTGCGTCCAGGACTGTAATTCACAAAAATTGTTGTACTCAAAATTCATAACGGGCCAGCTTATCAGCGCAAGATTTTCCGATAGCGAGCTTCAATTACCGAGTAGATGCCATAGGCAATTAAACCCAAAGGTACTATACCCAAAATCACTGGACTAAAAGGCTGTTGTCCCAGAATTCCCAACACCTCGCCCAATCCCTTCGCTTGACTGGCATCTGATAGCCTTGCTGCTTGAATAAAGAAAAAACCGATTATAACGAAAACAATCCCACGGGCAGCAATGCCAAATCGACCCAACCGTGTTGCCCAAGTTTGCTCGTTTTGGCTCATTTCATCTAGCTTGAAATGGCGGCGAAATTTTGCTTTATATGCTTGGTAGAAATAAGAAAAACCTACACCAATAACAATTGATCCCGCCAATCCTACCAGCCATTGTCCAAATGGTTGCGCTAAAAGTTGGGCTGTCAAATCTTGGGTTGTATCCTTTTTACCACCGCCCGAACCCATTATCAGTTTTACAGCGGTTAAAGCCAAACCTGCGTAACCTAAAGCACTCAAGGCGTAGCCAATGCGTTGGGCAATGCGCTTGGCATCGATTTTTTGTCCTTGGTGTTCTGGGTCGAGAATTGTCTGAACCATACGCAAAAGGAAATAACCAATAATGCCAATCGTTACAAGAAATAGCAGAAATTTGCCGAACGGTTGGTTAACAATTTCTGATAATGCACCGCTAGTATCGGTTGTCCTGCCGCCCGTACTAAAGACTGCTTGTGCTGCCAGAAAGCCAACAATAAAGTAAACTATGCCTTTGGAAGCATATCCCAATCTTGCCAGTCGCTCAAACCAGGGATGAGAAGCTGTCCGTCGAATTGACTGTTCAATGCTGTCGGTGGGTGAGTTGCGCGGTTTCATATTTTTTGACAATTTAGTTGTTAACGACTGCTGCCATAAGCAATGGTGCATTCCTTTCCACTTAACAGAGTTCTTAAACAAATAATTTATGTTATTATTTATTAACTTAAAGATTAGCTTGTTTAACGGTTTTTTTTATCTGTCTTGAGCGGGAGTGTCAAGGGTTAATTTATTGATAACTTTCACCTTTTTTGGGCTTGACAAATATAGCTTTATGGGCTATAATAAAATAGCTTCACTGATGCAGCCGTCTGCCAGCGGTCTAGTATATCTTTGATTAAAACTTCTTTAACCCAAGTTGAATAACAATTAGAATTGGCAGCGCTAAAAATAATCCCAATAAACCCAAGAAAAATCCGAATGCTGTCAAGAGAGCTAAGGTGTAAGCGGGAAGCAAAGATACCTGATTTTTCATAATGATAGCTGTGAGAAAATTGCCTTCAAGACGTTGTAAGAATGGATGCGCCCCCGTGCGGCAGTTGGGAATAAAGCATCTATCGCCAACCGTCCGAGCGATCGCACTTAACTCAAAGCAATATCATAAGTTTTTCCTCAATCATCTTCCATCAGGTGGATATTTTTTTATGGCATTAGACAGATGGCAAAGTGTGGCTAGTTAGATTAAATAGAGAGAGAAGCAACATTTTGAAATGTTGAACAGGGACAATAGACCTTTTAGCTAAGTCTATTTTTAAGATTCTAAATTGCCATTGTCGCAAGAAGTTGATGGTTCAGAGGAGGATATTAGGAAAATGGAATCAACCACAACGGCAGTGGCGGTGTTGAGTTCAACCTTTTATTTACCGGGAATTGCCCACCAAATCAGTTCCCAACCATCAGGCATCCTGCCTGTGCTGAACTGAGTTTTCAGGAGAAGTCTAATAGCTAACCACAAGGTGGTTGCTTGCGCCAGAAAGACAAGCAGAATCTCTTTCTTGCCTCGTTTGTTTTGACGATCAATTCAGCAATAAGGTGTATATAATGAATGAACTGAATCAACCAGAATCCTTGTCGCAACCGCTGACGAACACCGAATTCGTCGCAACTTTTCGCTTGTTCAGTCGAGTTAGCTTCTGGATACAGTTATTCTTGGGTGCTGTTTCCGGCATTGTTTTAGTATTTGCTATGTTGGGTCGCAACATGAGCGAACAAACCAATAATAATGCAGGTATTGGTTTCGGGGTATTTTTAGCGATACTAGGACTTTTATTGCTGTGCTTTAGAATTTTTTGGGATTTTCGCTATAGGCTTTTAGGCAGACTTTTGCACGCCGAAAATTCCGAGGTATATCCCAGCAAAGAACATATTACTCACACCTTACGGATTGGATTAATTTCTAGTTTGGTGGGGGTATTAATCGCGTTTGTCGCTTCAGAAGAAACAGTTGCTGTAGTCCTAGCGAAAACTCTCAGTCAACCGCAAACTATTACAGCTTATGCGCCAGAAAATGTGATTCGTTCCCTAGATATTTTTGTGACAATGGCAAACGTCAATCTGATTGGGGCTCACTTTTTTGGAGCTGTTACTTCTCTTGGGTTACTCAATTGGGTAGAGGATTAGTTGGCAGCATTAGCGATCGCTAAAGGCAAACACAAATCCTATGTAGTCAGGATTTACAAGGGCTGACCGATTTAACTAAGGTTTGTGGTTGCACTGTCTGGGCGAAAGAGAGCGAAGACAGCGCAGCTACAAGCTAAATAATTTCGGAAAGATTTATTATAATTTTAACAAAAATCGGCTGGTAGATGATACAAAAAAAGCAGAAAAATATACACAGATTGAAAAAGTACAGTATAAAGAATCAGAACTGAAATCATGGAAAGTTAATTATTTTTTAAGCAGTTAAATTTTTACTTGTACGGACGATCGCGCTTGTCGGAGAGAAAACGCGATCGCTCTTTTTCGGCACAGTATATGTAGTGTGCGTAATTCCTGTGTATATTACGATCGGGAGTAACGCCAAAGCCAAAAACCGCCCCCACACCCCAAAATTCGTGAAGGGAAGCTATCCCGTAGGGAATCGCACCCTTTGGGCCAAGTTATTCCTGAAGACACTGGTCAGCTTGGTTAACAGCGCTATCCTAGTAGTTATATAGCCCTTAAACCCGATCGACCCGGAGGCCCCTTGTTCAGCCTAGTTCAAAACACTTCTCGCAAAGGAGAAATTCTAGAGGTCGTCTTCCGCAACGGTTGGGACTACATGAAAAGCCTCCTAACCGGTCGCAAAACCGACGCACCCAGTCTCCCAACTCCAGCAGTTCTCCGCAACATCCTGGTCGAATTAGGCCCAGTTTTTGTCAAATTGGGACAATTGCTGAGTACCCGTCCCGACCTTTTGCCCGCCAGCTACATCGAAATCCTCTCCACGCTACAAGCGGAAGTACCGCCCGTACCGTGGTCGGAAGTAGAAGCAATCGTTCGCAAGGAACTCACACAATCTCTCGAAGATACCTTCGCCAAATTTAACACTCAAGCTGTCGCCGCAGGTTCGATCGCCCAAACCCACAAAGCTACTTTAAAAGACGGTCGCGAAGTCGCCCTCAAAGTTCAGCGCCCCGGTATTGATATTGTCATCGAACAAGACATCGCCGTGCTCCGAGGTTTGGCAGAACTTGTCATGCTCACAGAGTTCGGTCAACAATACGATATTGTCGCCTTAGCAGAAGAATTTGCGATCGCCCTGCGTGCAGAACTAGACTTCATTCAAGAAGCCAGCTACACAGACGAACTGCGCCGCAATTTATCTAAAAGCCGCTGGTTTGACCCCAAACAAGTTGTCCTACCAGAAATTAACTGGGAGTTGACTACAAAAAAACTCTTAGTCATGGAGTGGCTGAACGGAGTCCCGATTTTGTTAGGCGATTTGCAAGGAATTCGCCACAAAGGAGATATAAATGCCGAACGCGAAGAAATTACAACGCTGCTTTGCCGCGTTTTCTTCCAGCAGTTGTACATCGACGGATTCTTTCACGCAGACCCGCATCCCGGCAATTTATTTTATCTCAAAGACGGCCGGATAGCTTTGTTGGACTGCGGCATGGTCGGCAGGTTAGACCCGCGCACCCAGCAAAATTTGACAGAAATGTTGCTGGCAATTGTCGATTTAGACGCTCAGCGCTGCACTCAATTAACATTGGAAATGGCAGAATTTGCTCAGCCGAAAAGTTTAGCTGTTCTCGAGAACGATTTGGCGAGAATGCTGCGCAAGTATTACAATGTCAGCTTGTCGCAAATGAACTTGTCGGAAATTTTTTATGAGGTGCTGGAAATCACCCGCAAAAATAAAATTAGGCTTCCCAGCAATCTCGGTTTGTATGCAAAAACTCTAGCTAATTTGGAAGGACTGGCGCGCTCTTTTAATCCCCGCTTTAATATTGTAGAGCAGGTAAAACCGCTGATGACCGATATGTTTCGCCGTCAGTTATTAGGAGATGACCCGCTACAAGCTGTGCTGAGAACAGCCCTGGATCTGAAAAGCTTGTCTTTGCAATCTCCGCGACAGGTGGAAGTGCTTTTAGACCGGGTTACTTCGGAAACTTTGAAGTGGAACTTGACACTAAAAGAACTCGATCCGCTACGCCGCACTCTGGGGGATTCTGCGAACCGACTTTCTTTTAGTATTGTGGTGGGTTCGCTGATTGTGGGGGCGGCTATTATTTCTTCTAACGCGCAAACTGCTCAGCTATCTTTTCTGAGCAACGGTTTGTTTGGGGCGGCGAGTTTTTTGGGTTTTTGGTTGATTATTAGCATTCTGCGATCGGGTCGTTTGCGCAGTTGATTGAATAGAGGAAATGGGGAAATTCAGGAGATATAGCAATCTTTTCGGGAAACGCGCAACTGGCTTTTTTTGTGAACGAACCGCGAAGACGCGAAGGACGCGAATGTTGAGAAAAGAAGAGTAAATATTTCACAATTGATGCCAGGAGTGCTATAGCATCCTCAACTGTTAAGCAACATCTCTGACTTAAGATAGGCGATCGCCCGCAGCAGCTAAGTCTAAGCTAGAAATTGTTCCATAAACCTAATTGAGGAAAAAAAGATGAGTAGCGGTCACGCCAGCCATAAAGGCTCTTCCACAAAACCCAATACCAACACTAACGGTCAAATTACATCCCCTGACGACCAACCCGCTGACCCGCTAAATCAAGAAACATCCGGTTATCTGCGACGCGGTTGATTAGAGGTTTGATAAAAATTAGGTTTATACTAATTACATCTTGCACTTCCAGAGTCCGCCAAGGAGTTAAATCTCTGGCGTACTATTCGGGCAGGTTCAGTAGTACCTCATATCAAATCCGTAGACATCGGAATTACTATCTCTCTCTTCTCTTTCTCTGTGTCCTCTGTGCCCTCTGTGGTTTAATCATTCCGATACAAACGGAATTGATATCACAGCTTCAGAACAAAGGACTAAAGTCCTTACGACAAAACTATTTAACCTAAAATTCAAGTTAGGAATTATTGATAAATGAGCGGGATTAACCAAGTATTGGGAAAGGAAAAATTGCCGGAATTGGGGTTAGTCTGCATTACAACATCCGATGCAGTTCGCTTTCGTACTGTCACCCGGAAGCGACTTTTACAACTTTCGGAAACTGAACAAGAAACAGTATTGCGCGAGCTTTATACAGATAACTTAAAGCGGCTTGACAAAGCGATCGACTTCTGTTCCGTCAATCAGATTAAGCTCTACCGCATGACTTCTGCACTGTTCCCTTTTGCAGATACAGATTTGGGGGAAGCAGTGCTACACTCCATGACTGAGGAATTGCGGAAGACGGGCGATCGCGCTCTTTCTTTGGGCATCCGCTTGGTACTCCACCCGGATCAATTTGTCGTCCTCAGTTCCGACAAGCTTTCTGTGGTTGAAAACAGCATTAAAATTCTCGCGGCTCATGCTTTAATTTTAGATATGTTGGGACAGCCCCGATCGCCCCAGGCACTGATGAACATTCACGGCGGCAAGAGCGATCGCACTTCGCAGCTCAAATCAGTCATCCGCGACTTGCCAGAATCCATTCGATCGCGCTTAACCTTTGAAAATGACGAATACGCTTACAGTTCCTCGGAAATTTTAGAAGTTTGTCTCGATACCGGCGTACCAATGGTTTTTGACGCCCACCACCACGTCATTCACGAACATTTAGAAACTTACGACGATCCCAGCGTTGCCGAAATGCTGGCAGCAGCCCGCACAACTTGGTCTGTCCCTGAATGGCAATTAGTACATATATCGAATGGAAAAGATTTTTTTGCCGATCCGCGCCACAGCGATTTAATTACAGAAATGCCTAATTGCTATTATCAGGCTCCTTGGATTGAAGTAGAAGCTAAATTTAAAGAATTAGCTATTGAAAAGTTGCGCGCCGAATGGTTGTCTGTGAATGTTCCACAATTTAGCAATGTCTCGTAGGGGCGGGTTTTACAAACCATCTTTGCCTAACACGCATCATCTCGAAAACCCGCCCCGCTTGGGCGGTAAATCCCAATCTACAGCCCACCCTCAGCCAACAATAAATCGCAAGAACAGGCAAGATGCCTGTTCCACAAAGAATGAATTTTATTGTGGGGTGTCCCGCAAGAACAGGCAAGATGCCTGTGCCACAAAGAATGAATTTTATTGTGGGGTGTCCCGCCCGCCCGCTTTAGTCCGACAGTCCGACAGGGGTTTTTAACCCTGTCTCAAAGCTAAAGTCCTCTAAAAGAGGACTAAAATAGATAGATATTGAGCTCGTATTTCCAGTCGGTTTTAACCGACTTTAGCTTTGAGGCAGGGGTTTAAACCCCTGCCGGGCTGCCGGATTGCCCGACTGTCCAACTGCCGGAATCGGTAAAAACCGCGTTAATACCAACTATAAATTATGTGTGGACGATACACTTTAACTACTTCAGGTCAAATCATCGCCGAGTTCTTCAAACTGTCGGAAGTTCCCGACATCAAACCGCGATACAATATCGCCCCAACTCAATCAGTTGCCACAGTCACAGTTGCTGCCGAAAAAATGCAGCGACAGTTCCAATTTATGCGCTGGGGTTTAATTCCAAGTTGGGCAAAAGACATGAAAATAGGCAGCCGCATGATTAACGCGCGATCGGAAACTGTAGCCGAAAAACCTGCTTTTCGCAGCGCCATCAAGCACAGGCGATGTTTGATAGTCGCTGACGGCTTCTACGAATGGCAACAGCAGGGAAAGAACAAACAGCCTTACTATTTTCAAACTGCAGACGGCGAACCTTTTGCTTTTGCCGGTTTGTGGGAAAATTGGGAATCTCCAGAAAAAGAAAACATTGTATCTTGCAGTATAATTACTACCGCTGCTAACGAAACAGTGCAGCCGATGCACGATCGAATGCCGGTGATTCTCCCCGACAGCGATTGGGAACAGTGGCTCGATCCTGCTGTTAAAAATGCTCAGGAAGTTTTGCCCTTGTTAAAGCCCTATGCTTCCGAAGCTATGAAAGCAAAGGCGGTAAGTGCGATCGTCAACAGTCCAAGTAGAGACAGTCCCGAATGTATTAGCGATCGGCAATAAATCATTGGAGCGGATAAAACCGAGATAGTTTGAGTTATGATGTAAAATGATGTTTGAGTTGTAGCTGGGGTTTTCTAAGGATCAGTTTAACTCAGTTGTTATTTGCTCAAACATTATTTTAATCTTAACATCAGTTAGAAGACAAAAAATATGATCGGATACGTTACACTCGGTACCAACGATATTGAAAGTGCAGCCAAGTTTTATGATGCTTTGCTTGCTGAAATTGGCGCTCGACGATTCATGGAATTCGACGGATTTATCGCATGGAGCGTGTCTCCCGAGCTACCAGCACTTGCTATTACAAAACCATTTGATGGTAACACAGCAACTGTTGGCAATGGAGTAATGATAGCTCTTAAAGTTGACAGTCCAGAAAAAGTCAACTTAGTTTATAACAAAGCGATCGAACTTGGGGCTAAGGATGAAGGACCTGCAGGACCAAGAGGCGTGTTGCCGGGGTTTTATGCGGGATATTTTCGGGATCTTGATGGGAATAAGCTGAACGTGTTTTGTATGACTGGGCCAAACAGTTAAGGTTTTTATTTTTCGTGAGGCGAACCGAAAAAAAGCTATTTCCGATCGTTAGCTATTAGTTATCAATCCCTAAATAAGAGCTGATAACTAATAACTAATGACTAATGACTAATGACTAATGACTAATGACTAATGACTAATAACTAAATTAACTCTCGTACATCCGCGCTTCAGCAGCTTCGGGATTTTCCTCGCAATACTCGTCAAAAGCCGTTTTGTCAAGCTTCATCGATCGCTGGTGAGAAGCCTCAGCCTGCATTTCCTCTACAATGTCCCACGCTACCGCGCACTCTTTAGAAGTAGCGCCTTTCTGGGCACATATAGTTCTGGCCTCCGCGATCGCCTCTTCGATTTCTTCGTCAAATAAAACACTTTTCGGTTTCTCGACAAAATCGCTTTTTGTCAAGATATCCGTTACCGAAATAATGCCCAGCAGTTTGTCTTTAATCACCGGAGCTCGGCGGATTCGGGTATTGGCGAACAACCTCGCCACGTATTCCACGCCCAAGTCGGGATTCACCGTGATGCACGGTTTGGTCATAATCTCGAAAACGCGGACTTTTTTCGGGTCTACTCCGTAGGCTGCTACTTTGTAAACAATATCCGTTTCCGTCACAATGCCGTAGGCGTCTTGTTCGTGGCGGCGTTCCACAATTAACGCGCGCAAACACAGTTCGTTCATCATCGCCACCGCTTCAGCTACAGTTGCCGAACCGCGAATGGTAACAACTTCTGTTGTCATAATATCTTGGGCTTTCATCATCATTTTTTATTGCTTCCCGCTTATGAAGTCTAGTGCGTCCCGATTTGGGGCAGCCCATTTGATTTGCCATCATCATTAGGACTTACACTCAGAAACCCGGTTTATACGAAAATATTAGGTTTAGTAACGATAAATCCAGTCAGCCACCGGGTTTCTGAGAAATCGTGGGATCGCAAACTAATCATAAAACCTTTAACGGCACTCGGGATGACAAGTTGCCTGAAACAGCCGATCGCTCCCCGGAAACCGGACGATCCCGCGAGTTCCCGCTTGCATAGGGACCAGCCTGCGTGCTTTCAAGCAAGAGTGAAGCATTCGGGCGATCGATCTTTGACCTTGTTCGGCTCAGATTTTCCCGCCCCAGTCTCAAAGAAGCAAAAGTTAACACAAACTAAGCAACTGCTTGCGCTCGCACAGATCCCCGCCTCTGATAAACTTGATGGCTGGGAGTGCAAAAGAGCACAAGGCACGCATCAGCAGTTGGGAGGATCTAGTTCGTGGACAATGTAATCGGTTTAGAGATCATCGAAGTAGTTGAGCAGGCAGCCATAGCCTCCGCTCGCTTGATGGGCAAAGGCGAAAAAGATGAAGCTGACAGAGTGGCTGTAGAAGCCATGCGGGAGCGCATGAACAAAATTCATATGCGCGGTCGCATCGTGATCGGCGAAGGCGAGCGCGATGACGCACCCATGCTTTACATCGGCGAACAAGTAGGTATTTGTACCCGCGAAGATGCCAACGAGATCTGCAACCTAGATGAATTGATCGAAATTGACATCGCTGTTGACCCCTGCGAAGGTACTAACCTGGTGGCTTACGGTCAAAACGGTTCGATGGCAGTTTTGGCAATCTCTGAAAAAGGTGGTTTGTTTGCGGCTCCCGATTTCTATATGAACAAATTGGCTGCTCCTGCGGCGGCTAAGAATCATGTAGATATTCGCAAGACGCCAACCCAAAACCTCAAAATTATCTCTGATTGCCTCGGCCGCAGTATTGAAGATTTGGTGGTGGTCGTGATGGATCGCGATCGGCACAAAGGTTTAATTAATGAAATTCGGGAAGCGGGTGCAAGAGTTAGGCTGATCAGCGACGGCGACGTTTCTGCAGCAATTTCTTGCGCGTTTTCTGGTTCCAACATCCACGCACTTATGGGTATTGGCGCAGCACCCGAAGGTGTGATTTCAGCAGCAGCAATGCGCTGTTTGGGCGGTCACTTCCAAGGGCAGTTAATTTACGATCCGGCTGTTGTAAAAACTGGTTTGATCGGTGAAAGCAAAGAAAGCAATATCGCTCGACTTAAAGAGATGGGCATCACCGACCCGGACAAGATTTACAATGCTGAAGAGTTGGCATCTGGAGAAACAGTTCTGTTTGCAGCTTGCGGGATTACTCCCGGAACCCTGATGGATGGAGTTCGCTTCTTTGGCGGCGGCGCTCGCACTGAAAGTTTGGTAATTTCTTCTCAGTCGAAAACAGCTCGGTTTGTGGATACAATCCATATGTTTGACCAGCCGAGATCTTTGCAATTGAATTAGTGATTAGTTAGCGGTTAATAGTTAAATGTTAACCACTAACAGTTAACGGTTAACAGTGACCAGTGATTAGCAATTAGCGATAAACTAATAACTAATAACAGGTGACTGTTAACAACTAAGAAAGAAATAGTGACAAATCACAGATATGAATATTGCAGTCGTAGGTCTCAGCCACAAAACAGCGCCGGTAGAAGTTCGCGAAAAACTTAGCATTCCAGAACAAAAAGTTGAAGCGGCGATCGCCCAATTGCGCGGCTACCCGCACATTCAAGAGGTTGCCATCCTCAGCACTTGCAACCGCTTAGAAATTTATATTGTTACCAGCGAGTCGGAGCCTGGTGTGCGAGAGGTTATTCAGTTCCTTTCCGAATGCAGTAAAGTTCCTTTACAGTCTTTGCGCCCTCACCTGTTTATTTTGCTGCACGAAGATGCGGTGATGCACTTGATGCGAGTGGCTTCTGGCCTCGACAGTTTGGTGCTCGGAGAAGGACAAATTTTGGCTCAGGTGAAACAAACTCACAAACTCGCCCAGCAGTACAAAGGTGTAGGCAGAATTTTAGAGCGCTTGTTCAAGCAAGCTCTCACAGCAGGGAAGCGAGTTCGCACGGAAACTAGCATCGGTACCGGCGCGGTTTCGATTTCTTCGGCGGCGGCAGAATTGGCTCAAATGAAGGGTCAGCATTTAGCCAGCAGCAAAATTGCGATTATCGGTGCTGGCAAAATGTCCCGGCTTTTGGTGCAGCATTTGCTCTCAAAAGGAGCTAACCATATTTCGATCGTCAACCGTTCTGTGCGGGGCGCCCTGGAGTTGGCCGGTCAGTTTAAAGATGCTGAATTACATCTGTATCAGCTCTCGGAAATGATGCAGGTAATTGCCAGTTCTGACTTGGTTTTTACCAGTACGGCAGCTACCGAACCCCTGTTAAATAAAGCTAAATTGGAAGCTGTTTTAGACCCGAATCGCGTTTTGATGTTGGTGGATATTTCTGTACCGCGCAACATTGACTCGGATGCGAACGAACTCGCTAATGTGCGATCGTTTAATGTGGACGACTTGAAAGCAGTGGTAGCTCAAAATCACGAAAGCCGTCGCAAAATGGCAATGGAAGCTCAGGGCTTGCTGGAACAGGAAGTAGAGGCTTTCGATCTCTGGTGGCGCAGTCTGGAAACCGTTCCTACTATTAGCTGTTTGCGGGATAAGATAGAATTGATTCGGGAACAAGAGTTAGAAAAAGCTTTATCGCGTCTGGGTTCGGAATTTTCGGAGAAACATCAAGATGTGATTGAATCTTTAACAAGGGGGATTGTGAATAAGATTTTGCACGATCCGATGGTACAGTTGCGTGCTCAGCAGGATATTGAGGCGCGGCGGCAAGCGATGCAAACTTTGCAAACACTGTTTAATTTGGATGTGGATGTCAATCAGCAGTACAGCTAGTTTGTCATTAGTCATTGGTCATTAGTCATTAGTCAGTTGACCCGAAAGCAGGAGTCATATTATGTCCGGTCAATTACCATGAATAAAAATGCCTCCAACCCTTGCGGCAAAAGCATCATTCGGGAGGGTAAATTGCTCGAACCTCATATCAGTTATCATTCAACCAATAACTAAGGACTAATGACTAATGACTAATGACTAATAGGCGAATTTATCAAATAATCCTACTGATTGCGGGGCTATGGCTGATTGTTGAGTTTGCCTCCCGCATTTCGGCAGAAATTCTCTGGTTTCAGGAAGTTGGATATCTTCAGGTTTTTCTGTTAAAGCTGAAAACTCAAGGGTTGCTGGGGGCGATCGCCATTGCTGTTTCTGCTGTCTTTTTGCTCGGAAATTTGGCTTTAGCCCGCCGCCTGCAACATCCCGCAGAGGAAATGAAATCGCCGGTTGCGGGGGCGCTATTGGCTTCACTGAGGGCGAACAAAACGGGGAAGAATTACGAATTACCTGTTGCTAAATCCCAAATAACCTTTTCCTGGCTGCTGTTGGCGGTATTCGGATTGACTTCGATCGCAACTTTGACAGTAATTCACTGCGGGCTGTTAGCTGCAAACAGCCTCACCTATTTCGGTCTAGCTGGCAATTTGCCTGCACCGCCGGTGCAGTTGGGAATTGAGTCAATCCAGCATGGGGCGGTGCAGCTATTTTCTCACTGGTGGCAGTTGGGCTTGCTGCTGGGGACAATTTTAGCTGTGGCAATTAAGCCGGATTTTTGGCTGCAGGCGATCGCCCTTTTTCTCAGTTTGGCGATCGGGCTGATTGCCGCCAGTCGCTGGACAAATGTTTTGCAATATTTTCACCCTACTAATTTTAACACAACCGACCCTCTTTTTAATCAAAATATTAGCTTTTATGTATTTATTTTGCCAATCTTAGATTTGCTAGGATTCTGGCTGACAGTTGTATTTTGGTACAGTTTAGTATCTTGTGCTTTAACCTATTTGCTGTCGGGAAATAGCCTGAGTCAAGGGAGATTTTTGGAGTTTTCTCGATCGCAGCAGCGGCACTTGTACGGGTTGGGTGCAGCTTCAATGCTAGCCGCCGCATTCCGCTACTGGCTGGGGCGCTACGCATTGCTGTATTCGCGGGGAGACGTTACTTACGGGGCGAATTATGCTGACGTGACGGTGCGGCTGCCATGGTATGGATTTTTGAGTATTTTGGCAGGGGCGATCGCACTTTTGATGCTGTGCCAAGTTTACCCATTCAAAATAAAAAATGAACTCATAAAAAAGATTATTTTAGCGTGGCTAACTTTAAGTTTGTTGGGAACTTTGCTGCTGCCAACAATTGTGCAGCTACTCCTAGTTAACCCCAACGAACTAGCACGAGAAACGCCCTACATCCAGCGCAGTATTGCCTTTACTCAAGAAGCCTTTGACCTCAACAATATAGAAATAAAAACTTTCGATCCCGCCGGAAAACTTACTTATGCCGACTTAGAAAAAAATCAACTTACTATTAGCAACATCCGGCTGTGGGACAAGCGACCGCTGCTGCAAACCAACCGACAATTACAGCAAATCAGACCCTATTATACCTTTCCTGATGCCGATATCGAGCGCTACACAATCAAAAATGAAAAAGCAAAAAAGGGAGATGCTGAAAGCCAACAAGTGTTTCTGGCAGCGCGGGAATTAGATTACACAGCAGTAGCCCCCGAAGCTCAAACTTGGGTGAACAAGCACCTGGTTTACACTCACGGTTACGGCTTTACTCTTTCTCCGGTAAATACAGTCGGTGTCGGCGGTTTACCCGATTATTTTGTCAAAGATATTGGAGTTGCAGCCCAGAAAGGAGAGACTGCTTTGGAAGTAACTAGCGATCAAATTCGGGCCAGTATTCCGATCGGCTACCCCCGAATTTACTACGGCGAAGTAACCGATGCAGACGCGATGACGCCCACAAAAGTCGAAGAATTCGACTATCCCAGCGGCGAAGAAAATGTTTACAATACTTACAGCGGTAGGGGCGGAATTGAGATCGGTTCTATGTGGCGGCGCTGGCTGTTTGCTAATTATCTCAAAAATTGGCAAATGGCGCTGACGCGCAATTTTACGCCAGAAACTAAATTACTGTACCGCCGAAATATTAACAAAAGAGTCCGGGCGATAGCTCCTTTTTTGCGCTACGATTCCGACCCGTATTTAGTAGTAGCCAACGCCAATCTTAGCAATGATGATATAGAAAAAGAAAAAGATGAAAATGGCAACAAGATTAAACCTTCACCCTCGGCTACCGATAAATCTCCCAACTATCTTTATTGGATTATCGATGCCTATACAACGAGCGATCGCTATCCGTATTCTGACCCGGGCAATCATGAGTTTAACTACATCCGCAACTCCGTTAAAGTAGTGATTGATGCCTACAACGGGTCTGTTGACTTCTACGTTGCCTATCCCTCCGATCCGATTATTAACAGTTGGATTGCTATCTTTCCCGGACTCTTCAAACCCCTTGACAAAATGCCTCCGGCTCTCCGGAAACATATCAGATATCCAGTAGATTTGTTGAGCATTCAATCAGAACGCTTGCTAACTTATCACATGGAAGACCCGCAAGTATTTTACAATCGAGAGGATTTGTGGCGAGTTCCCAATGAAATTTATGGCAGCGAACAGCAGCCCGTAGCACCGTATTATTTGATTACGAAACTGCCAACGGAAACAGCAGAAGAATTTATTTTGCTGCTGCCATTTACACCAGTAAGTCGCAACAATTTAATTGCTTGGATTGCAGGGCGCTCGGATGGTGGCGATTACGGAAAATTGCTGCTGTATCTGTTCCCCAAACAGCGATTAGTTTACGGTCCGGAACAAATAGAAGCTTTAATTAACCAAGATCCCGTTATTTCCGAACAAATATCTCTCTGGAATCGCCAGGGTTCCAAAGCACTTCAAGGAAACTTATTAGTAATTCCCATAGAACAATCTTTACTGTATGTGGAACCTCTTTACTTAGAAGCCGAACGCAATAGTTTGCCAACTTTAATCAGAGTTATTGCTTCCTACGAAAACCGCATCGTCATGGCAGAAAGTCTTGACTTGGCACTCAAGGCACTTTTTCAGCAACAATCTACCAATAAACCCGCAATTGTGCGACCTGTAGAAGGAACTCAACCAGCTTTAAAGAGTGAATGATATCAATTCCGGTTGCACTCCTCCGGAATTGTTGACTGTTGACTGTTGACTGTTGACTGTTGGCTGTTGACTGTTGACTGTTGACTGTTGACTGTTGACTAATGACTAATAACTCATGACTAATAACTCATGACTAATAACTAATGACTAATGACTCGATTTTATTCCGATGCAACCGGAAACGATATAAATTACTGCGATTTCTGTTCGCTAGCAGCCTTGATATCCTGCCACCAAACATCGACATAGGGCCACATCAATCTCTCGTCTCCTCCAGAATCTAGTTTCACTGTCACCTCATAACGGTCAATATGCGTGAGCTCGCCAGTTTTGCCATTCAAATACAATTGTTTGGGATTGTCAGTGATAATTTCTACCCTTTGATTCAAAAGCGGCAGCATCTGGGTAGAAGAACCCTGAAACGGATTTTTGCCTTTGAGCACATAGCCGCCAATCAAAGAGAAGTACATTGAAGCTAGGAAAAATACTGTACATAAACCCACAATCACCAGTGTTTTTTGTTGTGAAAAACTGGTATAAACGCTCACATATCCTACGCTCATAGTTCCAAAAAACAACAAATTTGGCAGGTACAGCCCATCTTCCAGAAACACGCTACCAAAAAACATGAGGGCTACCTGAAAACCAAATAATGCAGCCACCCAACTCCACCCAGTTAGCAACGATGCAGATAGTAGCCAATTCATTGCTATAGTAAGGGCGATCGCCATTGCTATAGCCCCAAGTGGTGCTGCATAATCGTACTGTCTGAAGGGAAGAAGAACAAAAAAGACTAAAGCATAAGCAAAACCCGCCAAAGCCAGTGCTAATCCACTAATTATTTTGTTCCAGTGCAGCATGGCGATGGATTTTTGGAGCGGTAAAGTGAAGCGTTCATCTTCTGTTCTGATAGTAGCCGTTGAAAATTCCCAGCGGACTAAGGCCAGAAATTCTAATCCTAGGGTGCGCCAGAAGTAGCTTACCGCTATATTTAGGGGAGGGAACCGATTTGTTAACCAAGCGTGCTATCCCTGTTTCCGAAGGTGCAAGTGGGTCGGAGCAGAGGGTATAATTTTCAGAAAACCAGATTATTTAGGGTCGATCGACTTAACAAATTGTTGCACAGGCTGCGGTAGAGCCGGCACAAAAGTCTTTCTAAAACCCCTAACATCGAACACTCGCCACAAAATACCTACCGCTACCGTCAAGAAAAATAACGCTCCCAAAAAATTGAACACAGCAGACAGAAAACCGCTGTTCCTTTTTTTCGGAGGTGTAATATGTGTCCTGCGATATACAGCCGGCTCGTAATCTCTCGAGTCCTCGCGAGTGGGGGGCGGCGTTTTGGGGCGCGAACTCGCCCTGCGCTTCTGAGTCAAACCCGTTTTATTAGTTTTAGTAAAACTGCTGGACGACTCCAATTCAGAAGTGCCGGGCGTCCCCGTTAACTGGCTAGCAGAAGCCCCCGTTTTGCCTGCAGCAGCATCCTGAATTCTGCTGTTAGAGCGCTGAGTCGATTTGCGTTCGGCGAGGGTGCGCATCAAAGTTTGCAATTGCTGAGTCGCCGCGGGCGGGCGTTCCCCTTTCCTCGCCCAATTTAACAGCATCGCCCCGGTAATCCCGCAGAGATTCGTAGCCCCCACAGAAGCCAGCCGCTTCAGCAGAGGCTGGCTGTTGGACACAAAAATCACCAATGCCTCCGGGTGTTCCTGAGCCAAACCGTAAACGCACTGAGCCGTCGCCACCACAAGCATTGCTTGCTTGCCTTGATTTTTGATCGAAGGTTCGAGAGCGCGGTGCGTCTGTTGAGCGTCTGTTGCAATCCAGCCACTGTCGGCAAAAAAGCGCATAAACTCCCTTGCTACTTGCTCGATGGCCGGTTCCACCGCTTGGTCGGTGAGACGATCTATTTCGTCGTACACTACTTCCGGGATATAGCAAGTTCCCACCTTGGCATATTCTTGCCACACTTGAGTTCTGCCAGCCATTAAAACATCTGTATCAAAAGTTACCAATAGAGGAGGAAGTGGATTAGCCATGACTTTATCCTATAGGCTCAGATAAGCTATTTAAACTTAATCGATCAAGTTTAAACAAATTTGGGGTTATAAAAAATCAACTTTTGGTAAGATAGAAATTGCCCAGGGCGGGGATCTTAATTGGAAATTATTGACACTTCCGGGCAAGAAGGCGTGAGGATTCTTGCTTCGCACCGATTCCCATGAATTTACTTGCAGTGCGGTGCATCTTGACCCTATGCCCTACGGCTGCAAGCCCTCGCTTGAGAACTACTTGTGCGGCTGCGACATCTCTGTCGGTTATATACCCACAATTGTCACACGAGTGAACTCGTTCTGATAACTCTTTTTTGCCTGTTTCATTAAGACCATTAGGACAAATATTGCTCGTCTTTTTGGCGTCTACTTTTTGGAAAAACACAGCGCGTTTAAAGCAAGTTTGCTCCAAGATATTGAAGAACTGCCCAAACCCAGCATCTAAGCAGTGCTTGCCTAACATCGCCCTTGAGGGTCCGACCAGATTAAGGTCTTCGAGAAACGCCATCCCTGCGTCATCGCAGATTTGATGTGATATCAATTCCGCTTACACCGTTCGGGATGGGGAGTCGGGAGTCGTCCGTCGTCCGTCGGGGAATGTGCAATTATTGACCTTGACTTTATCATCCCCATGCAACCGGAAACGATGTGACAACTGGCGATGCCAATCTTTTCGACAGTTTGCAACATCTTCATGCAGCAATGCGACTTTTTCCGAAGCTTTTTTCCGGTTGTTCGAGCCGATTCTTTTTCGAGTAACGCGCTGTTGCAGCAATTTAAGCTTGCGTTCTGCGGAGCGCAAGAAACCTCGTTCTTTTAATTAAAAGTCCGTTAGAAGTTGCAACAAAAGTAGTCAACCCTATATCAATTCCTAGGGGATTGCCGTGAGGAATAGTATCGAGAATCGAGACCTCCCATTGCAAAGTCAACATTATGTACCAGCCAGTAGACCGTCTAACTACGCGAGCTTGTTTGACGATTGCGCCCTGGGGGATGGGACGATCCTGCCCAAACTTTATCCGACCAATTACAGGCGGTTTAAATCGGTTGCCTAGATGGAAAGTTGTACCCAACTGCGGTTCGTTAAAATACCTCAAAGCTCCCTTTTTTTTTTTACCGAGGGAACCCGTGGCGAGAGATCCCACATAGTGACGAAACTTTTTTCCAACCTCAAACGCGTTTGTTGCAGTAAAACCGCGTTTACTCGCAGCAGTGCGGGGCTGGTTTTCCTGTATGTTATTAAAGCCTTGTACTGACTTGAATATGTCGGTAAGGGCCCGTCAGCAGGAATAATGTACTCGGAGCTTTTGGAGCAAGAGTTAATTTGACATTTGCGTGAGTTGTACCAGTCTTTGCACTCTTTCGACGCATAGTTGTAAACCTTGCGGCACTGTTCTAGCGAGTCTTCAAAAACTGCTATCTGTGTCGCTGTGGGCTTCAACTTAAATTCCAAGGTCAAATTAAACACTTGCTTCACCTCCTTGACTCAGTATACAGCCGCCCTACAAATCCTCAAGGGGTTTCTTAAGATTAATTAAATTCGCCCGCTTATGGGCGAGGCTCTCACCCCAAAATTTTGGTAGTTAGGAACCCGATCGCCCTTCAGTTCCCCCGGAAGATCGCTCAATTCCTATATTCCACTAATTTACCGCAACCCAAGAGCCTATTACCAAAGACACCTGGCTACTGTTAGTTCCCAATTCCCAGACGGCCAGCCATTGCCGGAGTCAACGGCAACAGCGCAGCAATCATCAAGAACAAAGCTAGCAAACCCAAAGCTGCGCGAGCGTCGTCAGGCTCAGTCAGCTCGTTGAGGCTCGGCCGCTCCAGATTCCGCTGTAAAATCACAATCACGATCGCCCAATACAGAGCCAAAGGATTAACTAAAGAAGCGATCGCCAGCACCACAAACGTCGCCAAAGTAGCGCGACTTGCTATTTTCCGACCGTAGATGGCTTGCACGATTCTACCCCCGTCCAACTGTCCCGCCGGCATCAAATTAATCGCCGTTATTACCAAGCCCAACCAACCGATAACTACCAGCGGGTGAACGTCAACAATCTGCTGCTGCAAGCGGGCACCCAAAATCACTTTTGCCAAAGTTCCCACCAAAACCGATCCCTTGAAAAATTCTGCGGGAATTTGAAACAAACTCCCGGGGTGAGACAGCAGCAAACCCGTTACCAGCATTAGCAGAGAAACTATTCCCCCAGCGGCTGACCCGGCAAAAGCGAGGTCAAACAAAACTTTACGGTTGGGCAGCAGCGACTCAAAACGGTCGATCGCTCCAAAACAACCTATCTGTAAAGTTGGTATAAAAAACGGCCAACTCAAGCGAACCTTGTACCGATTTGCCAGCACTCGGCGAGCAATTTCGCCAGAGCCTAAAACCGCCCAAATTCCCGCCGCAATTGGCAGAACTTCGAGATATCGACCCGGCGAGTTAAAGAAATCGAAACCTAGCAGCAAACCGCCTGTCTCTAAGCTAGTAGCAATTGTTGCCAGCAGCAGCACGACAGCTAGGATTTTTTGAGATAGGTTAGTTGGCTGCGGGTCGTTGGTGCTGGGCAAGATAATAACTACTGGCTTGTCGTCCTGATTTTCTACTAAAAATAGGCGGTAGCGATCGTTTAATTTTTCTGCCAAACTTGCCGTCAAACGTGAGTGTACTTGTTCTGGGTCTCCCCGGAGATTGCCTTTCAATATCACCCCATCTTGATAGGGAATCGTTTCTGTGGCAAAGAAAGTATCAATGCCAAAGATGCCTTTAATTGCCTTGAGGTCTTCAACTGGAACTGGAATTATTTCTGATTCATTATTTCCAGGCGGCGAGGTGACGATCTTAATGGTTTCTTTGGCTGGTGCCGGCTGCGAGTCAGGGGCAGAGAAAGCATCGCTTTGGGACTTTACCTCAGCAGCATCGGGGCGCGATCGCAGCACTGCATCGGATGCAGCCTTACGCAATTGCCTGCCCAGATAAATGTATAATCCCGTGGATGCCACCAGCAGCAACAATACCGCAACTAGATTGAGGTAAATCCCGGCGGCGAACAAACCAAAGAACAGCAACCAGGGACTCATCAGGGCAACTGACTGCAACCAAGCCAAAATTCCCAGTTTGCCAAAAGGTCTGGCGCGATAAAATCCCCAACCCAGAATTCCCACAGCAACCAATACGAGCGCAATTGTTGCCGTATTTTCCGATGCAACTATAGGCATTCCGCTTGCTTGCGCAAATAGGGGCTTTAATCGGTCGATCGCGCTGCGGTCGAGTAATAGCATTAAATTTTGGGGAATATGAAATAGAGTTGTTGGGAACATATCCAAACCTGTCGGAAACTAGCCTGATTACTAAGGATAACCCCTGAGGGCTACTCGGCCCACAACCGGCTGCTGGTGCTGTTTTAACATCGCCGATTCTTGGCTATTGACACAATAGACTTTTTATGATAACACTTCGGATTTAGCAAACATCTACTCACAAGGGTAGCAGTATCGCTCGCCCGTCCCCGGGAAGATTAGCCCCGGTTTGCAGGCGGGGCTTTTTCAAGGATTTGACTGTTTTTCGGATTCGGGCATCCGAAACAAATCCGAAACAAATCCGAAGCAAATAAGATTTCAACCGCTCTCTCCTTTTCGGTAAAAAAGTGCTAAAACCCTTGATATCATTAAGTTTGTGTAACGGGTACGGCAGGACTTGAACCTGCGGCTCGCTGCTTAGAAGGCAGCTACTCTATCCAACTGAGTTACGCACCCAACTCAAAAATCGCTAACAACATTATTCTATCGGTGCAGTGTGCGATCGAGCAAGTAAATTATGTTTTGACACTCAAGCGGTCTGAACACACGCTCGATTCTTGAATATATCTGCGATCTTCAAAGGCATTGTCAAGGTGCCCTGACGCTCAAAACAACTACCCAGAGGTATTGCTATTGGGGTTACTTTTATTTTCAAATCGCTTTGGGATCTCAACATTAGCCAATCCGGTACGCTCCCCACCCTGCCATTACTTGCTCTTTTTGTGTTGTGCTTCTTGGCACTTAGGTGCTTCGCGGGAATCTTTCCCTACTAGGAATGCTTCAACACGTAGTTGATTATTCTTACTCGCACCTTGATTGGCAGAAGATTCACGGCGGTTGAAACCGCCCGGGCGATGCCCGCTGGCGTAGCCGAAGGATCCTTTCCCGGGCGGGTCCTCTTTGGGACGCTCGTTTTCCACTTACAGAGTTTTTTTATGACTTGCGCAGAAACCGGTTTGAGGTACGAAAATACGGCGTGGATCGCGATGGGGGAAAAAAACCAAGGTGATGAGAGTGCCTGTACGTCCTCTTCCTGTATCTGACAAAAGCTGTCGGGACTCACCTGCAAACAGCACAATTGTAAATTTACAATCAAAACTAGGTAGGACGTGAACTAACGTCAGGTATTTTAGAGGTCGAGTTCAAACCCAAATATTTTGTCGATCGGATATATCCATAAATTAAGACCGAGCTCAGACAGGACAAGAGTCACAGGTGCTTTTCCAGGGATGTCTATTGGTTATGTTAACATTCGATAGTGGTAAAGCCTAAAACGCTGACCCATTACCGAAAAACCAGAGATCGTTCCCTGATTTTAGGCATGAGTTGAGCCAGAATGACTAATTTGCTGATATTTAGTTATGTTTGCTAACATTCGGCTCGACTTGATATTTGATAAAAATGTGGTAGAACTAGGATTGAAAGACTCAGGTGAAAATCCTTGATGGTATGGAGCCTCTATCTAAGCTTCCTCTACGGCATCAAAGCAAAACAGTCAATCGCCCGCTCGGCACGAGCGCGAAAATCAAGCGTTGCCAGTACAGCAGTTGTAAATTGTGCGCGGGGGATTTTCCTTCGTGCATTGATTGATACGCCAAAGCTCAGAGACAATCTCAGCTTAGATATTTGTTAGCATTTGTTAGCAAAAAAGTATCGGAACGCTTGAGGAGAGCACCATCTCTGGGTGAACGGGAGCAATCCTGCTAATTTAAGTGGACTCGCTGAATCAAGAATCCCCTCGCCTTTAGGCATGGGGAGTGTCAAAAGCACAGCACCTCGGCCATGACAGGAGTCAAATCGCAGTGTCATGTTTATTCTGAAACGGCAGGATGTTGAAATAACCAATTTTCAACACCCAAAACGGGATCAACAAATTCCCATTCTCAATTATCAGGGGCAGACTTTTCGCCTGATCAGCGCCTTCAACGGCAAGCAAGCAGAAGACGCCAGAGCCTTGTGGCGGGACTTAACCGACAACCGAGGCAAAGCCTGTGTTCTGCTAGAAGAGCCGGATCGATATAGCGTCTGGGGAAAAGTCCGTTTAGATCAGCTTGCCGGTGAAGAACCGGCAGGTAATGAAGCAACCAAAGCACCGCTGTTCGCGCAGGGTTGTCTGCTGCTCCTCCAAGCTGTTTACTTCGATGTAGAAGACCTCTTAGGCGCAAGGCAAGCCGCATCGTTTCAGAAAGATATCGCCAAGGTATTTCAGCAGGGAAACTTCCCCCAGGCAGACTCCCCTGATGCGATCAAAAATTGGCTAACTGTTAGTCCCTTGCAAAATCACAAGGCGCCCCCTTGGCAAGAGCAGCATCTCAAGACATTATTGCAAGAACTTCATCGTTTGGGCAAATCATACTTTGGGGATACGGGCTTCGCTGAGGGAGTGAGCGATGTGCTGCAAGATATGCCAGCACCGGATCGCACTCAGTTTCTAGATTGGCTGAAACAATCAGCCCTCAACAAGTTGTGGATCGCAGCATAGAAAATCTTTGACAATTGCTCAGACAATTGGATCCAGATAATTGAGCCGAGATAATTGCACTGTAGGGGGTACGTGATATACAGGTTGGATTACCAACGTGTATTAAGCAACCAAATTGTTGAGTCGGTTTCGAGTCTACTTAATGTCTGGCAATTTAACTAAATTTCGCTCGATCGCACTCCCCCAGCCATAATCATTGATATGAATGGGGGAGCGCGGAAGCAAAAAAACAGATACTGCAACATTTGAGGGTATAATTTCAGAGATAGATTGGGTACTGTAAAAGCCTTAAGGGTGGAGACATATACCGTATTTCTATCATTAATTTCCGGGCAAAAGATCGACTAACGACTAATTCCTTGAATTAGTAAATAGATATTATTCTTGCTTAGTCTTTCTAGAGTGTACAAGGGCAAAAGTCCCAAGGACACGCTGAGGACGCCAGTTTTTCCGGGAGCGTCAGACAAAGGTTCTGTTGCGAAAGAATCCTCATCTACAATCAAAGATTGAGATGGGGTGCGTTCAACCGCTAGTTAGGTCTCGTGGAATCCCTATGAGTAGTACTTCAGAAAAGTCATCTACATCTCCATCTTTACTGTCAGCTCAGACCCTAGTGATTGCGGGCATTGTCTGGGCTGTAATGGCGCTGCTGTTCTTTTTGCTGTTCAGCGTCCCCTTCTCAGTAGAAGAGGGTTTACCTCTTTGGTACTCGATCGGCACTTATATTTTTGAATGCGGAGCATACTTCGGAGCGGCTTTAGTCTGTTTTAGAAACTGGCAAAGCCCGCACATGGTCAGCGGGCGCAACGTCTGGCTGGGCATTGGTCTGGGGATGCTCTTCTATTTCATAGCCGGCGTGCTGTTCGGGATTTGGGAACTCTATTTCGAGTTAGACCCGGACGTGTCTCCTGCAGATGCGTTTTATCTGGGCAGCTATGTGGTGTTGATCGGGGGCATGGTTGTAGCTGTGACTTCCAAGCGGCTGAATCTAGAAATTTGGCAGTGGGGTTTGTTAGCGGGAATTGCAGCCTTCGGGATTGTTGTAGCTATCTGGGTTGCTGCACCTGACTCTTGGAGGGCACAGCTAGGAATGGGTACAGCAGCCACTCAGGAAGTAGTGACCGGCTCTGCACCAGCAACCGCTGCCAAAGGAAGAGCGCCTGCTTTGGACAATTCGTCCAAGTTACAGGCAAAAGGAGCAGCAGCTACTGATGCTGATGAATCAGCAGCAGAAGAAGAAGAAGCAGCAGAAACCAAAGCTCCGGCATGGGTGATGGCACTTGACAAGCAACTGTCGCCTTACAAAAATGCAATCAATTTGTTTTACATCGTCGGGGACGTTTTTCTGCTGATTATTGCTACTGCACTGCTGCTGGCGTTTTGGGGAGGACGTTTTTCCCAATCTTGGAGGATGATTGCGGCTGCAACTTTTTCGCTTTACATCGCAGATATGTATTTTAAATGGCGCGATACTCAGGCTGAGGGTAGTTATCAAAGCGGCAGTTTGCTGGAAGTCTTTTTTGTTTTCAGCGCCATCCTGTTCGGAATAGGAGCTATCTTGGAACATGACATCTCAACCCGTTCTCGCCAGAGCAGGCGAAGTCGCCGCGCAGCGTAGCGATTTGAGATTGGAGTTGCAAGAGCAAGCGATGGGGACGCGAAAGCTTTTTTGCCCTTGTCGGCATCTCTGAGCTTGACATCGAACATGAAAAATCACAGTTCGCTGACTGCTAGCCTGCGTCTTTTCACGTCTTTTTGCTGGAAAACTTGGCATGACGCCTACAAAACTCTCCGATTCAGACAAACGCGAACTCATCAGGCTGTACCGACAGTCAAACGAGAATACGATCACTCTGGCAAAGCGCTACGGAGTGAGCAGTTCGACTGTGAGGCGCATCATTCAGGGGGCTTTGTCCGAGCCGGAATACGAATTTCTAGTCCAGCAAAAACAAAAGCGTTTGTCCTCTAGCACAAGTGTTTCTGAACCGACAGAGAGGACTACTGAGTCGTCAGCCGATGGCGAAACCGATCCTGTAGATGTCCCCCTGTCGGAGTCAGCCCCCGAACCGCAGTCAGCCTCAAATGCGAGACCGACGATCCGAAAGCGTTCTGGATCGGCCCCTGAACCTGTTGCAGAACTCGAAATTCGAGGAACTGTAGAGTCGGATTTGGATGTTTCTGATTTGCCAAATGTCCAAGCAGCAAAGAAGGCCGATCGGAACCGCGGCGCTGTTGTGACTGGTGAACAAAAGGCAATGGTGCCAGCAGAAGGGCTGCTGCCAGGTGAAGATTTTAGCGATTTCGAGGAAGATGAGGACGAGGATGAGGACGAGGATGAGGATGAAGACGATTTAGAGGACGACTTCGACGAAGATTTAGACGATGAAGACTCTCTGTTTGAAGGTAGTCTGCTGGGTTCAATATCGTCGGGCGAGTCGATCGAGCTTCGCGGTACAGGGCTGATTCAAGTTTTGCCTTTAAGCGAAGCGTCTGTACCCAAAATTTGTTATTTGGTGGTCGATCGGGCGGCCGAGTTAATCACTAGACCTTTAAAAGCTTTTGGCGAACTCGGCCAAATTCCGGCGGCGGAAATTCGCGAGAAAACCCTGGCAGTGTTTGACAATCACCGCGTGGCCCGCCGATTTGCTACTCGCAATCAAAGGGTTTTCAAGATTCCTGACGGCAGTATGCTGCAAAAAACCGCGCCTTATTTGCTAGCTAAGGGAATTACTAGATTGCTGATTGACGGTCAGGTGTATTCCCTCTAAGGGATCAAATCTACTTAATATTGTACGGTGTCGGATTCTTCTGGATTTGCCTGAAATTTAGGACGCGAGTTTTGGGAGTCTGAAAGGTTCCACAACGGTTGCAGTAGCGCACCTCCGATCAGTCCTGCACTCATGCTCATTGCCAATACTACTCCTACGGGCATTTGTATCGATTGAAAAAAGATAAAGTTTAAGGATACTGGCGCGGCGTTCTGCACTGAGATAATGCCGACCGCGCTTGCTAAAAAGGCTACTAAAAAACTAATGGCGAGCAGAGGAATTGTTTTCATACACGGGTTGACAGGCTAATAATTTGGCGTTGCACAATTGTGGTATGCTACAGGGAGTCTTTATCAAGAAACAAAAATATTTTGGCTAGGAATAAGCACGGTTTTATGCTTCAAGTAATAAATGACTAATCGAATTGACATGGCCAACATCAAAACAGACTTAGAGTAGCAAAGAGTTTTTCTATGCAAGCGTGCTAAGTAATGCCTTAAACGGGTATTTTCTCCCTCAACGCCGGTCATATAACTTTTACTAACAATGTGGTCAGCCTCGTCAATAAACTTGGGATAAACAGCATAACCATCTGTGGCATAAAAAAACATTTGCACCCTTTAATAATTTTCCATAAAAACTTAAATGTTTCTGCCGAGCGGTCTCCCATAGTCGTCGCTAAAATCCCTGCAAATTCCTTATTTACTGAAGTCCAGAGCCAAATTTTGTTTTTTTTATTACCTACAAATGTCTGCAACTCATCGATTTGGGCTACTTCCGGAATCTCGTCGTAATCTGGCTGTTGGGACAAGCTTAATCGGGCCGCTTTAACCCAGTTAATAACAGTATTATGACAAACACCTGTTAGTCGCTCGCTTACGACGAAAGCCATTTCCTTCAACATACAGATGCAGGCAATGTTTTTTGACATACTCTGGATACCCTAGGGGAGAGTAGTTATCAATAAACTGATGACCACAGTCTGAGCAAAGATGATTTTGCTTCCCTCTTTTGTGGCCATTTTTCTGAAATTTTGTAGATTGACATTTAGGACAAATCATAAATCATAGCCGGATATTTTTTAACTGTTCGTTTTTAGCATACCACAACTGTGCAACGCCAATAATTTAACTGATATACTTGCTTCACAATCTAAATTTGTGTGAAATTTTTATTTGCGTAAGTATCCGATTATTTAGAATAATACAATATAAAGTTTCAAAAAGTCAAGGAAGTATCCGAAATTTTGTTTTTTTTTGTTTATTAAAATAAAAAATTACAATTGCAAAACTATAACAAATCCAATTGTATGACAAATATATAATTTTCTGCCATCTAAACTAAATTGAATGATGTTAATCTGGGCGACGTGCTGGTAATCAAACTCTGCATCATGCTCAAAATCCCATAATTTGAAATTGCAACCATCAGCCCAAGCAAAGATTGGTCTATGGGGATGAAAAGCGATCGCTGAAATACCCGTGTTACTATACTGCAAACAAAGTTGGTTAATTTGTGTTCTTGACGCCACCACCAAAATTTAATTGTACCATCAAGCTGATTCGCACTGGCGATGATGTCGCCATAACAGCTAAATGCCAAGAGACCTAGGAAACATGAAAGATGGTTGAATATATGGTTCAATGTATTGAGCAAAACTCCATCTGAAAGTTGCCAGATTTTAATGCAGCCATAGTCGTCACCTGCGGCTGCAAATTTGCCATCTCGACTAAAAGCAACTCCATAAGTCCAACCTTGAAAACCAGAGAAATGATCGAGTTGCTCTCCTGATTTGAGGTTCCACAAATGAGCACCAGCATAGTCGCAGCAAGACAGCATATACTTACCGTCTAAACTAAAAGCGATGTCATTTACGCAAGAACCACTGTCTAGAGTCTTGATTAATCGTCCAGTGTTGACTTCTTGCAATGCTATTTTACCTTGAAAGTTGCCTATTGCCACTGTTTTACTCTCAGCACTGAAAGCTATTTTAGTGACTTGGCCGTAGGTGTTTTCAAGTTCGTAAAGTAAACTAAAATTACCTTGGGATATATCCCCAAATTGAAGGCGATGTGGGGTTGTATGATGGTGACAAAAGTCTGTACTTGCTATAGTTTCACAATCGGGGCTGATGGCACAAACAACTATCTGTCTATTCCTTAATTCAAAGGCTTGATAAAGCATGATATAAGTAGACAAAAACACAGAACACTCAGATACCCGACTTCTTTAAGGAGTCAGGTATCTGGGGATATTGCAGTTTAAACAGGTTCTAACTGGGAAATTACCTTTTCCATGTATTGGGCAACTTGAGTTTCTTTTTCCACAGAATTTGTTTCCATGTAAACGCGCATCAGGGGTTCGGTTCCTGAAGGCCGCAGCAGTACCCAGCCACCGTCTTCCAGATAAAGTTTAATCCCGTCTTTGCGGCCGATTTCCTTAACGCCAATACCTGCTACTTCTGTGGGGGGATTCTTGGTAAAAGATTCTAAAACGGCTGCTTTGTGGGCTTCTTCTAGGTGCAAGTCCAAGCGTTTGTTGTACAGGGGACCGTCGGCTTCTTTAATGGCTTCTTCGACTAGCTGAGAAAGCGGTTTGCCTTCATAGGCGATCGCCTCAGCAACTAGCATATCAGCCAAAATCCCGTCTTTTTCGGGAATGTGACCCAAAACGCTCAAACCGCCCGACTCTTCGCCACCTATGAGCACCTCCGTTTCCCGCATTTTTTCGCCGATGTACTTAAAACCGACTGCGGTTTCGTAGATTGTTAAACCGTACTTGGCGGCCAAATTGTCCAGCAAGTGGGTAGTTGCGACTGTACGGACGATCGCCCCAGTCAAGCCTTTATTCTTAACCAAGTGACGCGCCAGCAGCAACAGCACGGTGTTTGGAGTCAAGACATTTCCCAACTCATCGACAATACCAAAGCGATCGCTGTCGCCATCGGTAGCCAAACCCAAATCCGCCGCATCCTTCTTAACAGCTTCCACCAACTCAACTAACTGTTCGCCCTTGGGTTCCGGCATTCCGCCACCAAACAGCACGTCCCGGTAGGTGTGAAAACTTTCGACATCACAGCCACAGTGTTCCAAAACTCCGTCGAGATAGCCGCGAGAAGTCGAGTAGAGAGCGTCGTACTTCACTTTCAACTTAGCAGAGCGAATCCGCTCCACATCGATCAAAGTATAAAGAAACTTCAGATATTCGGGTTTGGGGTCAAAACTGGAGATTTTATCGTTGTGGCTGCCTTTGGCTGGGGCATCCGAAGCACCAGCAATATTGGCCACAATTGTATCAGTAATTTCCGGGGTTGCCGGGCCGGCGTAGTCGGGGATGTATTTGATGCCGCAGTAAGGTGCGGGATTGTGGGAAGCAGTGAACATCAGGGCTCCTGCAGAGTTGAGATGCTTGGCGCTGTAGGCGATGACTGGTGTGGGGCAATCTCGATCGACCACTTTTACCGTCCATCCCAAATCTGCCAATACTTCCGCTGCGGTGCGGGCGAACTCGTCTGCCAGAAAGCGGGTATCGTAGGAGACTAGAACTGGGCGGTCTTTTGTGTAAGCGGTTTCTAGGTAACTGGCGATCGCCCGGGTGACTTTTCGCACGTTGGCAAAAGTAAAGTCATGGGCAATCAGTCCCCGCCACCCATCGGTTCCGAACTTGATTTCTGTTGAATTGCTGCTAGCGCTCATTTTATCCACTTCCTCTCGTCCTATTAATCCTACCCGAAGGCATAGCCTTAAAGACCTACTGGCCCTGCTGTTTTTGAGGAGCGATCGCTTGTGGGGCCCGTATCAACCTCATCCTATGGTTGTAGGGGCAGGCTTGGGCCTCCAGCCTCGGGGATCGAACCAGTCAGAGTTGGCAAAATGCGGGATCTATCGGGCGAGTCACTCGTTAATTCGGGTTTTTAAGGGTAGTTGGCCGATCGAATGGACGACGATCTATTGCGGGCGATTCCCTACGGGATAGCTTCGCTTCACGGGGAAGCTAAAAAACCGATCGCAAAAAACCGCGCTGGCAATGGCATTAACGAAATGCACATAAATCTGATTCTTATCTCAAATTTAATTTTTTCTTTAGAAAAGCCGATAGTTGAACTTGTTAGGGTTTCCTAACAAGCGCCATGCTCAAAATACATTTCTAATTCAGCTAGGGAAATAAATTAACCAAAGTCACCGCTCGATCGTGCTTTAGCCTAGCTTCATTAAGAAATTAGGGCGATCGACCAAAGCCCTCCAAAACAAAGATAAAGTACTTCAAGGATAAGTTTTTTTGAGGTAGACTTGACTTTAATTCTCAGCTTTTAAGACAAATTAAATTTATTTCCAGCCCTCTTTATAGGTCACAAACATAAATTAGGATCGCGATCACAGGGTGACGGTGATCGATCGCACAATAAATAACGTTATTAACGTGCAGCTTGTAAAAAATGCAGGCAGTAGAGCCAAATGGCTTATATCTTTAAGCATAATGGCAGATGACTGTCACCGTACAAATGCAGAAGATTGTAGTTAACAACGTTAAAAATTAGGGGAATCGATCCGGTGCGACTTTATAAAAAAACGAGGTTTATCATGACGGGTATTTCACAACTATCTTCAAAGTCTTTACACGCAGCCGACAAAATTCAACAGGGCGACAGTCTGGCGTCTAGGGGTATTACCGGATCGGACACTCACAAACTCCCAGAGGCTAAAGGCGTCAGCGTTTCTTCCTTCGCAGTTAGCTGGGCCAAAAAATATTACAGTACAGTTGCGGCGCGAGAAAACCAAGCGCCACGCCAAATTCCCCCAAGCCGAGAGTCAACCTATTTTGAGGGAAATCGAGCTAAAATAGTTGACAAATTGACAAATACCCTGAAATTAGCCAGCGAGATAGCTTGGAATAGAGTAGAAGCTCTTTTAGGGGAACAAATAGAGCGGCACGGGATCGATCCGAGCTTAATTAATCCTTTAGAAATTGTGGCTGACTCTCGCACCTTATATCGCAAAGCAATAGACGCTTACGCGGAGAGAGAACCTGTTTTTCGCTTGTCAGTGGTGGTAGGAAAAGATATTATCCAAGTGAGGCGGAAATACTCAAAGACTGATGCGTTAGTGCTGGGATTTGTGACGGTGCAATTTCAATACACTAGCAAAATCTTGTTAGGATGTCTTTCCGAGTCAGAGCGATCGGAATTTGCACCCTACTTAAAAATTCTAGACAACTACCTGCACATTCCCTACGGAGAAATTAACGAGGCTGCGGCGAATCAGTCCCCAAATTCCAGAGCTCTATTAGCTGTTCAGCATTTGTGGCAGCATACAACTGAGATTGCTAGTGCAGTGTATGAGCGCGCTAGTTTCCAGCATCAAGGATACCGCAGCAGCAGCGGGTATTTGACCGATCGGGAGATAAAAATTTCTGGTATCCGGGATGTCGAGATTTTTCAAAGCTATTTGTGCTGGTGCGTTTTGGAAGGTAGTATTCGCCCGGTACAGCAAGAATTGTTTCCAATTTGCGTGATGTTGTACCCCAAACTTCATGTAAGTTGGGAGTTAGTGCAGGATATGCTGCTAATTTTGTTTTGGGAAATATGCGATCGGCTTCCTGCTGAAGATTTAACGATATTTGTACCTTACTTGCGTACTGTGACTGAGATGTTTTCCAGCGATGTGTTTGAAAATTAGAAACCTTACACAATACCAATAGTTTTAGTCACCACCCCTCCCCTTTCTAGGATATGTCTACGATATAACAGCTTTAAACTCACAATTATTAACTTACCCACCCTCGCCTAATCCAGGGTTCTGCTAGGAAAATTCTAGCCGCTTTCGTGCTATCAGTTTTTACTCGCTCGGGATACAAATTGGATACAATCCTCTCCCTCACTTAGTCTGAGCCGTCCTCTTCTGCTAGCAGCCCCAGAATTGCTTCTACATCACCCAAGTCCGCCCTAGACTTTTTGCGCCCCACTTTTAACTGATTGAGCAAGTCAGCCGCTTCTGGCAACTCCCTGGCAGTGGCTGACTTTTGGTTGAGGTCGGCAAGTTCCGATCGCAATTTGTCGCAAGTTTTTTACAGGTCGGAGTTTTCCGATCGCAATTCCCCGCGAGTCGTCTCACAGTTCTCCAACTCTTCCCGCAATTCATCCCAGCTTGTTTTTTGTGCCTCCAGTTGCGATCGCAACTCCTGCACTTCTTGCCGCAACTTATTATACCATTTTTCTAAAGATGTGCTA
Organism: Microcoleus sp. C2D2; assembly: GCF_036702495.1. Taxonomy (NCBI): domain Bacteria; kingdom Bacillati; phylum Cyanobacteriota; class Cyanophyceae; order Oscillatoriales; family Microcoleaceae; genus Microcoleus; species Microcoleus sp. C2D2. The sequence continues at coordinate 239,944 of NZ_JAUBTO010000001.1, forward strand.
GAGATAAAGAATGTAAGATCCAAGACCATCCTGTGAGAAAACCAATGACATT
>NZ_JAUBTO010000002.1:0-77465 GCF_036702495.1 Microcoleus sp. C2D2
GTTATTTTTTCTTGTGGGATGGGCCGAAGAGCCCGTCCCATCAATTGAGGAAAAGGATTTTTGCAAGAGGTCTAATAGCAGCAATCAGCAAATCTTGCGTGCCGCTGCGTATTTTTTGACGACGGAACTCAGTGTAAATAGTGAAAGCATTATGGTCAAATTTCAGAATGTTGAGATTTTTGAAATCATCTAATGTATCCCATAACCTGGTGTAACCCCATACTAATTTGTCCGCTTGCGAAGGTGCCGAAGCCTGGTTGATAACATTGAACCAGCCGCGAATTACTTCCTCTAATGTTACAATAGTTACAGCAAGGTTTTCTGCGTTAACCTCGACCCGCTGCACCATCATTGGATGATTCTGTTGCCAAAGGGAGAAACAATCCGTATCAAGTATGTATAGGCTCATTCTGTCTCAACTGCAGCGTCAATTTGACTGTAATAAGCTTCGGTTTCTGCATCGAGTTCGCGGCGATATTCTTCTATGTGTGCCAATACCTCATCGTAATACGGATCGTTTTCATACTTACCAGCTAACCTCACCCAAGGATTGTTCGATCGACTATTCGTGAGTTTGACAGAGACGATTTCTGCTTCGGCTAGCTGGGCATTTACTAAATCGTGAAGGTTTTGCAGTGCTTGCGATCGCGTCTCGCCAAATGCTTTACATTCGGGCCATCCCAGCAACGCTGCACTGACTGTTCTGTCTGATTCGTTTTTAATGATTATGTGAGCAGTTGAGCTGTCGAGGTCGCCCCCCGAGTTAGTGCGATCGGCTGCGCGAATGTCGCAGGTAGCGTTACCTGTTAAGAGTGTTTTTGTCTTGACTGTCTGCTCGGTGTTTTCCTGGCGCGGATTTTCTCTTTCTGCCATGATAGACGCCTTCAGTGCTGCTGTATTGTTTTCCTGACGCTGCTTGATTATGTTTCGCCTGAAAAGCTCGTCAAATAGTAAAGTTTGCTCTTGGGCTGGCAAAGCTTCTATATATTCAATTAGCGTTTGCACCGATATAATGCTGCTCATAAACTTCTATCTCTAAATTTTTCTAAACTCACTTATATTGTAATAAAAATTGGGCATTGGGCATTGGGCATTAGGCATTAATCTTTTTTGCTCTCGCCCCTTGCTTTTTGCTGCCACTTGACGTATTATTAAATAATGGGAATCTGTGCCGCCATATATATAAGCATATATAGCAATCCTTGCAGGAGTCGTAAATTTTTTACCCCACCCCAACCTTCCCCTTACTAAGGGGAGGGAGTAAGAAATTCACAAATGATTTATATATAAGCTTTTAAGTTATTATCGGATGATGAAATTACCGCCTCTTCACAACGCGGAGTCCGAGGAGAACTCTGGATAAGTCAATCTCGACTATTTGAGAGGTAAATGTTTGTTGATAAGAACGATCGCTCATTCCAGAAACCGGGTTTATTTATCCCGTGCGATCGCCTTTCTCAATTCAGCTTGATTGCTGATTTGTAGGAATATAGCCTGAATTCCTCAAATATAGCAATCCTTGCAGGAGTCGTAAATTTTTTACCCCACCCCAACCCTCCCCTTATCAAGGGGAGGGAGTAAGAAATTCACAAATGATTTAGGATTGCTATATTCAGAAATTTGACTTGTGTTAAAATCAAAGCTCAGATCGGAATAGGATAAAATTCTTATGCCAGCGATGACACTCAAAGATTTAAACCAAGTTCAAACCCTTTTTTCCGAAGCGGGTTTAGATTACAAAATAGAACTAGAAGACGGGAGACTTTCAATTGTTGGGCCATCAGACATCGTATCCAGTGAAATCAGCAGTATTTTGATTCGCTTGCTGGGTAACTGGGTTTATCCCCGTCGCTTGGGGAGAGTCTTTGACTCCGCAGGCGGTTTCATCATGCCGGATACGAATGTCAAAGCGCCGGATGTTTTTTTTGTGCGCGCCGCCCGCTTGCGCCAAAGTCCGCGTTATTTTGGAGAACTTGTCCCCGATTTGGTGGTTGAGATTAAATCTCAGAGCGATCGCATTAAGCTTATAGAAACCAAGGTTTTGAAGTTTATAGAACTGGGTGCGATCGTCGGAATTCTGATCGATCCTGATGAAGAAACAGTGACTATTTATCGCTCTACAGGTGAACCGACTGTTTTAGGAAATGGCGATATCTTAACAGTAGCAGAACTTTTTCCAGGTTGGGAATTGCGCGTTTCTGAATTGTGGCCTCCTATCTTTACTGAGGAAGAAACACAATTCTGATGCGCTTAAGCTTGGGATTGTTGTTGTTTTTGTTGCAGAAAATACCCGACGAGATAAAGCGAACCGCAAAGGATTGTTAGGTTGTCACCTGCAACAGCAGCATCTAAAGCTGTTGTTAAGTCGGGGAAGGCTTGACAGAGACTTAATTCGGGACAGATACTTTGAGCTAGGGCGGCTAATTCTGCGGGGGATGATGAGTTTGGATCGGGTACGGGTACTAAGTAAAGCCGATCGCCCTTTTTGAGTAATGCTTTCAAAATATCATCGCAGTCTTTAGTCGCAAGAATGCCGATTACCCAGTTAATCGGTGGTTGGGAACTGTTAAGATTATCGACATATTCACGCAGGGCGATAGCTGCGGCGGGGTTGTGCGCGCCGTCAATTAATATATTGCGGTTTTTCCAAGTTGTCTGCTGGAGTCTTCCGGGCCATTGGGTTTTGGCGATACCGTTTTCGATCGCGGTTGGGGGAATTTGCCATCCTTGCTGTTGGAGAGTTTGCAAAGTTGCGATCGCAATTGCTGAATTCATTAGTTGAATTTTTCCCAGCAGCGGCAATTGATATTTTATTTTAACCGCATTTTGATTTAACTGATATTCTGCGAATCCTTGTCCTAAATCTCTTGCTGGTTTTACCCAAGTTGCCGGACAGTCTAATTCTTGAATGCGTTTTTCTACTACTATTCTAGCTGATTCTGGCAATTCTCCGATAACTGCCGGACATTTTGCTTTAAGAATTCCCGCTTTTTCCCCAGCAATATCTGCCACGGTGGGGCCGAGTATTTGCCAGTGGTCGAGACTGATAGAAGTAATGACGCTAGCGAGAGGTGTTTCGCAAACGTTAGTCGCGTCTAATCTACCGCCCAATCCAGTTTCTATGACTGCGATGTCTGTTTTTTGTTCGGCGAAATACAGCCAAGCTGCGGCGGTGATTATTTCAAATTGAGTGGGAGTTTCGGTGTTGTTTTGAGTAGCGGCGACAACTCGTTCTAGACACTGTTGCAATTCTGTTGGCGAAATCGGTTTTTGGTTGATGCAAATTCTTTCGGTCCAATCGATTAGGTGCGGGGATGTGTAGCGTCCAACTCGATAGCCTGCTTCTGTTAGTACGGAAGAGAGATAAGCGCAAACGGAACCTTTGCCATTGGTGCCGGCAATGTGGATAATGGGTACTTGTTTGTGGGGGTTGTCTAGTTTTTGGAGAAGTTGGTGAATTCTTTCTAGCCCGAGGTGGACGCCGAAGTGTTGGTAAGATTGAAGGATGGATTCTGCATTCATTGAGAATTATTGGATTTTTTAACGAACCGCGAAGGCGCGAAGGGCGCGAAGGAAGAGAGGAGATAGATGTCGATTGGTATGAATATTATTTCTCTGTTTTCGGGTTGTGGCGGGTTGGATTTGGGTTTTCGCTTGGCTGGCTTTAATGCGGTTTGGGCGAATGAATATGATAAGTCTATTTGGGATACGTATAATTTCAATCATCCTGAAACTATTTTAGATCGCAGAGATATCAGAAAAATCAAATCTGAGGAAATTCCCAAATGTATTGGGATAATCGGCGGGCCTCCTTGTCAAAGTTGGAGTGAAGCGGGGGCGAAACGGGGGATTGATGACTGTCGGGGTCAACTTTTCTGGGAGTATATCAGAATTGTGCGGGACAAGCAGCCTTTGTTTTTTTTAGCTGAGAATGTTAGCGGTATCTTGGCTGCCAGAAATAAGGATGCTTTCACTTATATATTATCGCAGTTTGAGGACATCGGATATCGGGTTTCGTACAAGTTGTTGAATGCTAGACATTTTGGTGTTCCGCAAGATAGGCAAAGGGTGATTGTTGTTGGCTATCGGGAAACTCTGGGTTTTGGTTTTGAGTTTCCCGAACCTGGAACCGAGGTTTTGACGCTGAAAGATGCGATTTTTGATTTGCAGGCGATCGCCCCTATGTCAGTTAAGGGTAAATTAGATAATTATCACGATTATGTCCAAAATCACGAATGTGCGGATTTGGGGTTTTCGAGCATTTATATGTCGCGGAATCGAGTTAGAAGTTGGTCAGAACCTTCTTTTACAATTCAGGCAAGCGGCAGACACGCACCTCTTCATCCTCAAGCTAGTAAAATGATTTTGGTTGGCAAAGACAAACGCATTTTTGACCCCAATTCGCCTCTGCCTTACCGTCGGCTTTCTGTGCGAGAGTGCGCGAGAGTTCAGACTTTCCCGGATGAGTTTATTTTTAAGTACAAGTATATTGCTGATGGATACAAAATGGTCGGCAATGCTGTTCCTGTGAATTTAGCTAGAGTTTTGGCAAGTAAGATTTTTGAGGATATTGTCATAGGGCATAGGGCCTAGGGCATCGGTGTCAACTGAAGCCGACCATCTACCAGTCACTAGGGAATGAATTACACGGGGCTTTTAGCGAAAGTCCTCGCTATGAAGACTAATCTCAAATCCGTTGACATCAGAATTATTCATCTCCCTCTTCTCTTCCTCTGTGTCCTCTGTGCCCTCTGTGGTTTCATTATTCCGAATTATCTGTCATTTGAATTTTGTTAACTCGCCGAAATTGTGCTCAATCGCATTTATCCCGCGAATATGAGACAAGGGAGAACCTCCGTACAAAAAGCTGTTCAAACTAACTTGATAATTTTGTTGAACTGCTAAATCCAGCCACAAATTGTTAATCGCATCTCCTGGCTTGTAGTCGGGAATGTTGTGCTGATAGTAAGGAAAACTGTCTATACAAGTATTGAAAAAGTTCTTGCGCCCGCAATGCTTTAAATACTGATATCGCGGTTTAAATTCTCTTAGATTTTCCAATACTGTATATATAGTATCTGCGAGAGATTCTGGGTCAAATTTGGCGTAAAGACCCGCACCTTGGGAGAAAACTGGCGAGTTGCCTCTGGCGTATTGGTTGAATTCTTCAAAACAAATTACTGGTACGTTGCAACTCATGGCTTCGGTAATTCCCCGGTTTTTTCCTTCGAGAAGGGAACCGAGGACGAATGCTTGTGCTCGCGAATAATATGTGGGGATTTCGCTGTAGTAGTCAACTCTCGGCACTAACTTAATGTAGTCAAAGGGATTGGTTAAAATTGTCTCGATTTGCCGCCATTCGTTTAAAGCGTTTTCATCGAGTCCTTGCATGGTGTTAGCATCAAAGTCGTGTCCGGTGACTACTGTTAATTTTATCGGTTTTTGCGGATATTTTTGGCGGTAAACTTTTAAGGCTTTGGCTATGATTGGCAAATTTTTTTCTTCGGAGAGTCGGGCGACGGCGAGGAGGTCGATGTCTTTGGCGGGAACGTTGCGCGGGGAAATTAAGTATTCGTTGATGAAGTCGGTGTCTTGCAGTGGTATGATTGGTTTGTGGGCGCGATCGACATAAGTTTCGCGAAACCACTTATCTCGCTGCGGGTTTTTGTATAAACTCGAGTAGGCGTCAGCTATGGGGGCCCAGGAATAGGAGATTCCGGGGGAATAGGTGAAGGAGAAAAATACTGAGGAAAGTTGGGGAAATAATTTGTTTATGACTTCGACTCCTTCGCTGAAGTAAATTCCTTTGATGAAACGCCCTTCGTAAAACAGTGGGGGAAGCAAGACGTAGAAACTGACTGTATCGAAGCGGTCGGGTTGGTCTTCAAATATCTCCCAGCTAAAGGCGTCTAAGTCTGCATAAATTTCGGCGATTGGTTTGTTGATGTGGGGGTTGCGTAAATATGGTTTTTGTCGATCGTAATTTCCGCGTACCATAGAAATTTTTTGGTATTATTTTATAGCAATGTTATTTGTTGTGCGAACAAGATTTTTTTATGAACCGCAGAGGGCACAGAGGGCGCAGAGGAGAAGAGAAGAGAGATATTCACAATTCATCTAAGGGTTGTTCTAGTGATTCATTGTCGCCAATTGTGAGGGCGAGTTGGTAGATTTGGCGGCGGGGGAGGGATGTTTGTTGCGCTAGCTGGCGGCTGGCTTGGGAACGAGTTATGCCTTCTGCAATTAATGTTTGCAATTCTGCTTTGATGGCGTCTTCGGAAAATATTGGTGCGGCTGTTTGGATACCGGCAATTACGAGGGTAAATTCTCCCTGGGGTTCGCGATTGGTGTAAAGCTCGATCGCACTTTCTATACTACCGCGCCAAAACTCTTCGTGCATTTTAGTTAACTCTCTCGCCAGCACAATCTGTCTGTCGCTTCCCAAACTATTTGCTAAATCTTGTAAAGTTTGTCGCAATCGGTGCGGAGATTCGTATAATATTATAGTGCGGGATTCTATGCGCAAAGTTTCTAAACTCTGTTGGCGTTCTTGACCTTTCACGGGTAAGAAACCTTCAAATACAAATCTCTCTGTGGGTAATCCTGATGCAGTTATCCCAACAATGCAGGCGGTCGGGCCGGGAATGGGAATAATGTTAATATTAGCATCGGCGCAGGCTTTGACCAACTCGTATCCGGGGTCAGAAATTCCCGGCATTCCGGCATCGGTGACGAGGGCGATATCTTTGCCTAAAAGCAGTTTGTCGGTGAGTTCGGGAAGCCGCTGGTGTTGGTTGTGTTCGTGATAGCTGATTTGGGGAGTTTTGATTTGAAAATGGTGCAAAAGTTTGCCTGTATGGCGGGTATCTTCGGCGGCGATGAAGTCTACTGTTTGCAAAATTCGGATGGCGCGAAAGGTCATGTCTTCCAGGTTGCCGATCGGGGTTCCTACGATGTAAAGTGTTCCTGTATTGGGATTTGCTTGCATTTTAAGATTTGGATTTTTTAACGATGGGACACGGGCGGGACGCCCATGCCACAGGCCCATGCCACAGGCCCATGCCACACATTTAAGAAGATATGAAAACCGGATTGTTTTTGGGATTGGCGACTTTAGATTTAGTTTATTTGGCCGGGAAGCCTCCGGGTGAAAATCAGAAAGTTGTTGCTTCAGATTGTACCATTGCAGCAGGCGGGCCGGCGGCAAATGCTGCGGTCACTTTTAGCTATTTGGGGAATGCGGCAGTATGGGCTGGTGTTTTGGGCACTCACGCGATCGCCCAATTAATTCGTGCAGACTTAGCGGAGTATAATGTCAGGATAATTGATTTGGAGCCCGGGCGATCGCACTCGCCGCCAGTTTCCTCGATTATTGTAACTGAAGCAACGGGCGATCGATCTGTAATTTCCATCAATGCTACTAAATCTCAGGTTGACCGTCAAGCAATTAACCAGGATATTTTAACATCCGTTAATATTGTACTGGTTGACGGACATCAGATCGCAGCCAGCCAAGAAATTGCTCAACTTGCCCACTCAAAAAACATACCAATTCTCCTCGACGGCGGCAGTTGGAAACCCGGATTAGAAGAAATATTACCTTTTATTGAATGGGCTGTATGTTCGGATAACTTTCATCCGCCCAACTGCTACAATTCCGAACAAGTCTTTGCTTACCTCTCAGCAGCAGGAATTTCCCATATTGCCATCACTCGCGGTCAAAAATCAATTTTATACCTCAGCAATGGCACTTACAGCAGTATAGAAGTACCTCAAATTCAAGCCACAGACACTTTAGGCGCCGGCGATATTTTTCACGGGGCTTTCTGTCACTACATTTTGCAAAATAACTTTACAGATACTCTCACCGCAGCAGCTAAAATCGCTTCCCATTCCTGCAAAAAATTCGGAACCCGCGACTGGATGAATAAAGGTGAATTTTAATTGAAAATTAACCAAAGTCTCCGGTAAAAACCTATCCCAACTAGAAAACTTGAACAGACAACACTTGTTAACTTAAAATCCTCATAACAACCTTGACAAAAACTCTCAACACCTTCCCTCTCTTCCTTCGCGCCCTTCGCGCCTTCGCGGTTCGTTAAAATTGCTATATTAGTGAAACAACCTCAAAATACCCGAATCATGCCTGACACCCAACCCCTAACTATCACCCTTCCCCCTTTGCGGATTACCCTGACAGAACAACAACAGGTTAACCTAGAATGGCTGACACAAAACCTACCAAATCTACTTACTCAAAGCAAACAAGAAATCCCCGACAATCTGAAACAGTGGGTGGCGGCCAACAAATTATTAAATCAACCCGATGCAGAAATCATTCAAGCCCTAGTAAGTAGCGGCATAGATGCCGAAACAGCCACCGCAGAAGTTAGGGAAATATCCTCTCATCCCTACTTCCAAGCAGGTAGCCAATACGTGCAGTTATTGCAGAAACTGGAATCGCAACTCAGGATCAACAATCAATTAGCTGCACTCTCTTCCAAGTTTGGCACAATCGAACGCAAAAGCAGCCTTTCCCGAGAGTATTTTCTCGAAAATTACTACGCAAAAAATACTCCAGTAATTATTACCAACATCATGCACAACTGGAAAGCATTGCAGTTGTGGACGCCGGAGTATTTGCAACAAAAATATGGCCATGCAGAGGTACAAATTCAAGCCAACCGCAACTCAGACCCGAATTACGAAATTAAGATAGAAAATCACAAAAAAACTGTTTTTTTCCGCAAATATATAGAGATGGTAGTCAATGGCGGGCCTAGCAACGACTACTACATGGTTGCTAACAACCAAACTCTGGAAAGAGAGGAATTTAAACCGCTATTTAACGACATCGAAATATTCCCAGAATACCTCAATCCCGCCGATACAAAAGGCAGAGTTTTCTTTTGGTTCGGACCCAAAGGCACCATTACACCGCTGCACCACGACCCAGTTAATTTAATTTTAGCGCAAGTGTCGGGCCGCAAACTAATTAAGTTGATTTCTCCCCAACAAACACCTCTGCTTTACAATCACGTCGGCGTTTTCAGCAAAGTTGACGGCGAAAATCCCGATTACGACAAATACCCGCTTTACAGAGATGCGAAAATTATTGAAGTGATTTTGGAACCGGGAGAAGCTATTTTTATTCCTGTCGGTTGGTGGCATCATGTAAAATCATTAGAGGTTAGTATTTCGGTTTCGTTTACTAATTTTGTGTTTCCCAATTATTATGAATGGAAATATCCTCATATTAATTGGTAATTTCTCGTTACTAGGCTATACACGGTAACGCATATCTAGAGGCTTACTCTGCGATTCTACTAATAGGAAAAAGAATGATATGCTGCTGATTTTGCCAACAGGAAGAAGCAGGCATAGCCTCCGGGTAGGCATTCCCAGACACAGCCTGGAAGTAAAACATCTGCGTGGCATGGGCGTCCCGCCCGTGTCCCATCTGCGGTTCAAAAAAAGAAATTAATGAAAACTCTCGAACAGTTAAGCGAAATTTCGCGATCGATCGCCTGGAGTGCATCAGATATCCTACAATCCTATTATCGCCAGGATTCTCACACTCCTAACCTCGACATCCAAGAGAAAAAAGATGGCCCCGTCACCGCCGCCGATGTCGCTGTCAATTCTTATATTCTCGAGGAATTGCAGTCGGCTTTAGGGAATGCAGAATTTGGCTATCTCAGCGAAGAAACTTACAAATCTTATTTAGAAACTAACGGTCAAATTCCCTTACCTCAAAGTTGGGTTTGGATTATTGACCCTTTGGATGGAACGCGAGATTTTATTGACAGGACCGGGGAATTTGCAGTTCACATTGCTTTAGTCTATCAGGGAAGACCGGTATTGGCTGTTGTGGCTTGGCCCGAACAGCAAAAGATTTATTACGCAATCCGCGATGCGGGTGCTTTTGGGGAAACTCGGGTCGGTTCTACGGTCAAATTGCAGGTTTCGGCGCGAAATATAGTGGCAGATTTATCTATAGTAACCAGCCGCAGTCACCGGGGCGATCGCTTTAATCAATTGTTACAAAAACTGCGTTGTCAAAATCAAATAGCTGTCGGTAGTATCGGCTGTAAAATTGCGACTATTGTGGAACAAAAGGCTGATGTTTATATTGCTATTTCGGGAAAGTCTGCGCCTAAAGATTGGGATTTAGCGGCGCCGGAATTAATTTTGACTGAAGCGGGCGGCCGATTTACTCGTTTTGACGGTTCTGCTTTGCAATACAACCGGGGAGATGTGAGTCAGTGGGGGGGATTGTTGGCGAGTAATGGTTGCTGTCACGGGGCTATTTGCAGGGAAGCTGAGGAGATTTTAGCGGGGATAGATGCGAGTTTGAAGTAAGTACGTGAAGCGAAGCTATCCCGTAGGGAATCGCCCTTAAAGATTCTAACGAATAACTTGTTGGGGCGGGTTTTACCAACCATCAGTGCCTAAGACCAATAATCTCGTAAACCCGCCCCCACCCTTGCTTTAGCTGTGATATCATGTCGCATCGATTAACCATAATATCCCGGTCGGGGCGGGTTTTTGAGATGGTCAATTATTGGCAGGTATTGTTGGCGAACCCTCCCCTACAAAAATCGCGGTCCCTCGACCGGACATGATATGAGACGGGGGTTTCAACCCCAGGCGGAACCGATGAACACGCGATGGATGTAGGACTAAAGCCAAGTGTCACAGTTAAATCAACTTGTATGGTGCTCTACTATATTGATTATTTCAATTTCAACAGGTTTTTGGGCTCCGGGACACCCTGCGTATGTGCCTGTTACGTAGTCCTGAATAAACCCGCCCCTCGCACATCTGTATCAAAAATCCCGATCTTAATATTTAAGTATAATCACAGTTGCTATTGAACGGTTTTTGTGTTGTGCGATCAACCTCGCGCTGGCTCATCCGTGATATTACTTAATAAGTTTCCCCACCTCGATCAAAACTTTAATTATAAAAGTGTTTGTAAAGAAAACTTTATATATATTTTATAAAAAAACCGTTATTGTTACTACAACCTTCAGGAATAGTTTCGGACGAAAGTCGCGAAACAGGGAAATCCTTGTCTTTTTTTAGCCATCACTAGGTGTATTTTGAGAAATTTGAAGACTCAAGCTTCAGGAAGTGCGATCGCCTTTATCGACACTCAAGTTGAAAATTATCAAAGTTTGATGGCCGGAGTAAAACCGGGTACGGAAGTAGTCGTTTTGGATGGGAACCGGGATGCGATCGACCAAATTACTGATATTTTAGCTCTTCGCAGCAATATAGACAGCATTCACATAGTTTCTCACGGTGCTCCCGGCAGCTTGCAACTCGGCGACGGTAGCGTGAGTTTAGATAATCTGGAAGCTTATTCCGAGCAATTGCAGCAGTGGCGGAGTGCTTTAAATCTGGGTGCTGACATTCTGATTTACGGTTGCAATGTCGCATCAGCCTCTTACCCGAAAGTCCGTCAAGGGTTGAAACCCCAAGCTCAAAGCTCAAATCGGTTGAAACCGATTGCTTACCCGAAAGTCCGCCAGGGAATGAATTCCCAGGCTCAAAGCTCAAGTCGGTTGAAACCGACTGAAAACAACCTCAATAAACAGTCCTCTTCAGAGGACTTTCGCTATGAGACAGGGAATTCATTCCCTGGCGGATCGGATGAATACGCCATAAATAATGAATGCGCCATAGATGATGAACCGGCCAGATATCTAGACGGTTTCGCCTTCATCCAACGAATTGCCCAACTCACAAATACAAACGTTGCAGCTTCCCAAAACCTCACGGGAAGTGTAGCAAAGGGCGGGGACTGGGAACTGGAAGTCAGAACCGGGAAAATTGAAACGCCGCTGGTATTTGAAGCCGAAGTGTTAGCAGGTTACGAGTACGTTTTGAATAGTTTGGATGCGGCAAATAACTTTCCCGTGGGTTCCGATGCTGTCTTCGTCGATGTCGGTGATTTTAACGGCGACGGAATAACAGACTTAGCTGTTAAGGAGAATGATACCGCTGGTGTTTCTATTACTCCTGTCGATGAGCCATTCGTCCCCGATGGGCCATTCGTCCCCGATGGGCCATTCGTCCCCGATGAGCCATTCGTCCTCGATCCGCCATTCGTCCTCGATCCGCTAGATGATCCTAGAAATATCACGTTTGACTTTGACCCTGTAACTGGTGAGGAATACAAATCAGGTGAGCTTTTAGTTAAGTTAAGACCTGACGCAACCGGAGCTAAAATCGAGAAGGATTTATTTGCAGCTAACGGCGCGATCGAAGCCGAAAACCTGATATCTCCAAGTCCTAGGTCTAAGGCCATTGATTCTGAATTTTCAAGTGATATATTTTCCCCCAGTAGTGCGTTCGGAAATGAAAAGTTTGCGCTTCCAAAGGAAAATTTTATCTCAAGACCAAACCAATTATCACAATGGCGAGTGGTGAAAATAGCTGCCAATACAGACCTGCAAGAGGTTAAAGCGAACTTAGCTCAAGATCCCAGAGTGGAAGCAGTTGAACTTAATTACAAAGTATCGCTCGATCCGTTTTCAAACAGCGTTAACTTCAACCAGTCCCTCAACGATATATCGCTTCAGTCCACGCCAGTGGAAGCAGTTGAACTTAATCACAAAGTATCGCTCGATCCCTTTTCAGAGAGCGTTAACTTCAACCAGTCCCTCAACAATATATCGCTTCAGTTCACGCCAAACGATCCGCTATTTCATCGACTTTGGGCTTTGAATAATACCGGACAAACTGGTGGAACTCCGGATGCTGATATTGATGCACCAGAAGCCTGGGATATTCAACAAGGCAGCCAAAATGTGGTAGTAGCAGTAATTGATTCGGGCGTGGACTACAACCACCCAGACCTTGCTGCTAATATCTGGACGAATACAGCGGATCCAAACGATGGAATTGACAACGACAATAACGGATACATAGATGACGTGCGCGGCTACGACTTCATAAATAATGATAACGATCCAATGGATGACTACAGTCAGGGAAGTCATGTTGCCGGTACTATTGGGGCAGTTGGCAATAACAACATGGGCGTTGTAGGTGTGAGTCCAAATGTTAGCATTATGCCCTTAAAAAGTTTTTCATCGAGCGGCTCCGCCCCCCTCACTGCCATAGTAGACGCTATTAACTATGCGACCAAAAATGGTGCAAAGGTGATTAATGCTAGTTATCGGCGTTCTGTTGGCTCCCAATTTGAGAAAGATGCGATCGGCCGTGCTAATGATATGGGCGTTTTGTTCGTAGCAGAAGCAGGTAGTCAAACTAATAACAATGATACTACCCCGGTCTACCCTTCCAGCTACGATCTCCCTAATATCATTTCGGTAGCGGCCACGACACACAATGACCAGTTAGCTGGGTTCTCCAACTATGGAACAACTTCAGTAGACTTAGGGGCTCCAGGGCAGAGTATTCTTAGCACGATTCCTGGCAATCGGTACCAGTTAAGGGATGGCACCTCAAGGGCTGCCCCTCATGTGGCAGGTGCAGCGGCCCTGCTCTTAGCTCAAGATCCTAGCCGGACACCTGCACAGCTAAAAGAGATCTTAATGAACACTACAGACCCGCTTCCTTCTCTGAATGGAAACACGGTCAGCGGAGGGCGTTTAAATCTCTGGAAAGCCCTTCTCAGGAAACCCCCCAACCGTCCGCCTGTCTTGACCACTCCGATCCGCGACCAACATTTGAGCTTGCAACGGGTTCCGAATACTAACACATTGCAGTTTACTTTTGGAAGCAACACTTTTACTGACCCCGATCCGAACGATACCCTGACTTACACTGCTGATTGGTATCAAAATGTGACCAATTGGACGTGGCGACCTGTCAGCGGGTCGCCATCGGGATCGCCAGTCCCGACAGTTTGGACCAGCACTAGTCCCTTACCAATAGGATTGACTTTGGATTCCACCAGTCGCACTTTCCTTTATAACAACAATATCTTGCCGGGGAAAGACTACTGGATTCGGGTAACAGCCACGGATGCTGCTGGTGCATCGGATATAGAATTTTTCCATGGTTACAATTGTCATGGTTCTGTAATCGACGGTTACATTGCTGGCGCTACTGTGTTCTTTGATGCTAACAAGAATGGGGTAAAGGATGCGGACGAATCCTCTACAATAACTGGCCCTAAAGGTGAATACGCACTTGATATTTCCTTGGAAAAGTATGACAAAAATCAGAATGGGAAAATTGATGCAGAGGAAGGCAATATAGTTGCTTTTGGCGGCATTGACACCGATACTAATTTGCCACTAGAAACACCCGTCACTGCACCTGCGGATGCTACTGTTGTGACGATGTTAACGACTTTGGTAGTAGATTTAATTGACAAGGGAAATGCACCAGAAAAAGCCCAATCTTTAGTCAAAGCCAGCCTTGGACTCCCCGCTGAAGTTGACCTAACTAGCTTAGACCCCATACACGCTACCGAGAACAATTTACCGGGCGGTGTCGAAGTCTTAAGAGAAATGGTGCAAGTCCAAAACTTCATCACTCAAACTAGCGCTTTAATTGACGGTGCTTCTGGGGCAGCTAAGAAGGATATTGTCAAGGCTGTTGTCAATTCAATTACGGATCCAATTCAATCTGGTAAAGTTTTAAACCTCAGCAAGGCCGCAGATTTAGAACCAATAATTCAGCAAGCAGCCGCTAAAATTCAGCAGATTGACCCGAGTTTTACCAGTAAAACTGTTACCGAAATTGGTTCGCAAGCTGCGATAGTAATGGCAACAGAAAATCAACGCATTGATGCGGCTGTCTCCCAGCCAACACCAAGCTCAATTCGTGAATCTGTTGCCCGCGTGCAACAAGTAGCCTTGGGCGAAACTACTCAAGACTTCAGAGAAGTTGGTGCGGGAAAGATAGATATTTCCCAGCTAGTTGCTGACAATACAGATACTTTTTTAGATAGCATAATTGAAGATGTAAGATTGCCTGTTGAGTTTGCAAGTTCTATCGTCAGCGACGACGTATATTTGGGCAGCAATTTGCCGGAAGCAATTATCGCTACAGATGGCGAGGATATCCTGACTGGCGACAGCGGAAATGATGTTTTGAGGGACCTGAGGGGCAAGGCTTCCTTCGACAACGGTATGGGAAATGACTCGGTTTTCGGCGGCCAAGGTAGCGAGACTTTGCTCGGAAGTAGCGGTGATGATGCCTTGTTTGGAGGTAAGGGAGATGATTTTCTCAATGGCGGTTTGGGAAATGATAGTTTGACAGGAGGAATGGGAGCAGATAAATTCCTACTCTCTACCAATTCCGGTAGTGATACGATTACTGATTTTGAAGTCAGTCAAGACTTGTTAGTATTGGGTAACGGACTGAGTTTCTCGGAATTGGCCATTGTCCAAGATAGGGGTGCAACATTAATCCGGTTTGCACAAACAGGGGAGATTTTAGCCTCTCTCACCGGAGTTTCTGCTAACAGTATCAGCGCGGAGAATTTCGGATTAATTTGAGATTGATTTCGGGCGTCTGGCACGGGTTCAGACATTCCGAGAAACTCGTGAGTCTGATAGTACGACAGGGGTTAAAAACCCCTGTCTCATAGCTAATATCAAATCCGGTAGCATCGTCGGGTGTAAAATCCAGTCAACAGTCAACCACGGACCGTGCAACCGGAAGTCATATAATTCATCTGTGTTAATCTGTGTTTATCTGCCTGTATCTGCGGTTTAAAAAAGAGAAATTCTCGGACCGCAGATAACAATGGATTGACGCAGATTCACGCAGAGGTCGAGAAGAGAGATAGGAATAATTCCGATGCTAACAGATTTGATATAAAGTGCTCTGGCAGTCGATCGCTGACTCTGTGCACGATCGGCGATCGCCAGAATCAGTTGAGGTACCATAAGTAGGATGTCGTTTCATATAGTACCTTTATTCTCTGCAACTTCATGTAAATTTGGTATTACGCAAGTCTCACAATTAGTAAGATGATCTACTATCCTACACCCTTTTTCGTGCCTACCTACTTATAATGACACTTGCAATTAATTTTTTTTGTTATGTCATCCATCTCGCGCTGGCTCCTGGGCAAGATTACTTAAGAAATTTCCCCATGTTTATCAAAACTTTAATTAAAAAGGTGTTTATAAAGAAAACTTTATAGAGATTTTCTCAAAAAACAGTTATGCTGGCTACAACTGTCAGGAAGAGTTTCGGACGAAAGTCGCGAAACAAAGAAATCATTGTCTTTTTTTAGCTATTGGCCAGGTGTGGTATGCCAAATTTAAATAATCAAGTTTCAGGAAGTGCGATCGCCTTTATCGACACTCAAGTAGAAAATTATCAAGGTTTGATGGCGGGGGTAAAACCGGGTACGGAAGTAGTCGTTTTGGATGGGAACCGGGATGCGATCGACCAAATCACTCAAATTTTAGGCGATCGCAGCAATATAGACAACATTCACATAGTTTCTCACGGTGCTCCCGGCAGCTTGCAACTCGGCGGCGGTAGCTTGAGTTTAGATGATATAGAGTGCGATCGGGATTCTCTACAGCAGTGGTTTTCGCCACGAACCGACTCACTCGCCAAAAATCGACCGACTATCCTCCTGTACGGGTGCTGTGTAGCAGCAGGCGAGACAGGTAAAGCATTTGTCAAACGCTTGAGTGAATTAACCGGGGCCAGAGTTGCAGCTTCCCAAAACCTCACCGGAAGTGTAGCCAAGGGCGGCGACTGGGAATTAGAAGTGAGTACCGGTTCAATAGAAACACCGCTGGTATTTGAAGCCGAAGTGTTAGCGGGTTACGAGTACGTTCTGTCTACTTTTGGTGCTGCGACTAATTTTCCCATAACCTCCGATCTCAATGGAGCGGCCAGTGGGGATTTTAACAAAGACGGCAATCTTGACCTAGCCTTTGCCAGCCAGGGACCCAACACCGTCTCGATCGCACTGGGAGATGGCACAGGCCAATTTGGCACTGCCACTTATTTTAAGATCGACCCCGAGGTCGGTCTCGGTACCAAATCTGTCGCTGTAGGCGACTTTAACTTTGACGGCAATTCTGACCTGGTTACGGCTAATTATACGACTAGCAATATTTCTCTCCTGTTAGGGAATGGGGATGGCACTTTTGGTGCAGCCACCTACTTTGGTGTGGGGTCAAACTTTGGTGTGGGGTTAAACCCCTCTAGCGTCGCTGTGGCAGACTTCAACGGGGACGGCAATTTAGACTTAGCTACAGCCAATCAAAACTCTATCCAAACTGGAAACGTCTCCATCTTGCTGGGTAATGGTAATGGTACTTTTGGCGCAGCTACTAATTTGAGCGAGGGGTCAAATCCCACTTTTGTGGTTGTCGGCGACTTTAACAAAGATGGTAAGTCAGACTTAGCGACAGCGAGCTTTAGTTCTGACACTGTATCCGTCTTGTTGCAGCATCCTAATGGCACTTTCGGCGCCGCCACTAACTTTTCTGTTGGAGATGGCCCTAATTGCATTGCTATAGGAGACTTTAACGGGGACAATAATCTTGACTTAGCAACCAGCAATCAAAACTCAAAGGACGTATCAATAATACTGTTAGGAAATGAGGGTGGAGGCTTGAGTCCAGCTACCAACTTGAGCGTTGAAAAATACCCCAGGGCTATTGCTAGTGGTGACTTCAATGCCGATGGAAAACTCGATTTAGCCACAGCCAACTATGAATCGAGCAATGTCTCCGTCTTGTTGGGAAGTGGCAATGGCAGCTTTGGGACTGCCACTAATTTTGTTGTGGGATACAGTCCCCAAGGTATTGTTGCAGGCGATTTTAACCTAGATGGCTTATCCGATTTAGCTACGGCGAACTATGGCTCTCAAAACACCTCGATTCTGCTGAATACATCATCCCTGGCGGTAAATTTCGGTGCTGCAACTTACAGCCCAACAGAAGGAACCGCAGACACGGTAGTTAATATTCCCGTCACTCTCAGCGGCACTCCTGCAGCTACTTTTACAGTACCAATTGTCATCGACCCCAGCAGCACAGCCACCCAATATTTAGACTACACCATTTACCCTAGCTCGATTACATTTCCTGCAGGTGCAACAGGTGCCGCACTCACCCAGAATCTTGCAGTTACTATCAAACCTGACAACATAGCTGAAAACGCCGAAACCGCAATTCTCAACTGGGGCACAATCACCGATGGCGTTGCCGATACCACAAAACAAATAACATTAACTATTGCGGATAACGGTACTGTTTCTTATGCCATTGCCGCCGATATTGCCAGCATTCCTGAAGGTAATAGCGGCACAAAGCCTCTGACTTTCACTGCGACTCGCAGCGGCGACACAGGCGGGGCAAGTAGCGTCAATTATACGATCGCCGGCACTGCTACAAACCTCAGCGATTACAACAGCATCGGCGGCACTTCTGGGGCTACTGCTGTTACTGGCACCATTAATTTTGGCGCAGGTGAAACATCCAAAACCATTACTCTCGATGTATTACCCGACAGGATAGTTGAACCCGATGAAACCATTGCCGTCACCCTATCCAATCCCACCAGCCCGGGCGTAACGCCGACAATTACCACTGCTACCGCTACCACAACTATTACTAATGATGATGTAGCTGGCTTTACTGTTACTCCGGTATCGGGATTAACTACAAGTGAAGTTGGCGGCTCTGCAGAATTTACAGTCAAACTCAACGCTCAACCTACTGCTGACGTTACCATCGGTTTGAGGAGTGACAATACAGCAGAGGGAAGAGTTTCGACTAATAGCTTAACTTTCACGGACGCTAACTACAATGAACCGCAAACAATAACGGTGAGTGGTGTTGACGATTTAGTAGCTGATGGCCCTCAACCTTACAAAATTTTCACGGCTGCTGCTGTGAGTACCGATGCTAATTACAATAACCTCGATCCTGATGATGTCACCGTCACCAACAGTGACAATGAAACTCCGGGAATTACGGTGAATCAGACGGCGGGATTAACTACTGGTGAATCTGGCAGCACTGCTAACTTTACTGCGGTTCTAAATACTCAGCCGCTCGCTGATGTTACTATCGGTTTGAACAGTGACAATGTTGCCGAGGGAACAGTTTCGACTAATAGTTTAACTTTCACTCCGGCTAACTGGAATACACCGCAGCAGGTGACAGTAACAGGGGTTGAGGATAGCATTGCTGACGGCGATATTGACTACAAAATTGTCACGGGGGCTGCTGTTAGTACCGATGCGAATTATAACAACCGAGATGTAGCGGATGTTAGCATTACCAATCAGGACAATGATACCGCTGGTGTTTCAATTACTCCTACCCAAATAACTGCTACAGAAGGCGGTGCCCATGACAGTTATCGCATCCAATTAACGTCGGAGCCGATCGCCCCTGTAACTATCACTCTCACAACAGGTAATCAGATCGGGGCGATCGCGCCTATAACTTTCACTGCCAACAATTGGAATGTAGCTCAAACCGTTACGGTGCAAGCTGTTGATGATACGGTTGTCGAAGGAGCGCACAGCGGTAATATCACTCACACTGTGAGCAGCGCTGATACTAAGTATAATGCGCTGGTGGTGCCAGGGGTGACAGTGGCGATCGCTGATAACGACATAGCACCGACACCCACGCCAGAGCCAAGTCCAACGCCGACAACTGGTACACCAAGTCCAACGCCGACAACTGGCACACCAAGTCCAACGCCGACACCCACGCCAGAGCCAAGTCCAACGCCGACAACTGGCACACCAAGTCCAACGCCGACAACTGGCACACCAAGTCCAACTCCGACAACTGGCACACCAAGTCCAACTCCGACAACTGGCACACCAAGTCCAACCCCCACGGGAGCACCGCTACCACCCGATTCAGATTCGCCAACGCCAACGCCAACACCGACACCAGTCACGCCGACGCCGACACCGATTGATAGGCCTGCCACGGTAAGTTTTTTCCAAGCTACTTACCAAGTTAATGAAAGTCCCACAGGAATCGTTCAGAAACAAATTACCCTGACTCGCACTGGGAATCTAGACAACTTTTCCACGGTGTACCTAGAACCTCCTACTGGTTCAGCGACTGTGGGAACAGATTGGAAAGTTCCCTTCAATTTCTCTCCTGAACTCACATTTAACCCAGGCGAAAACAGCAAAACTTTCACAATTGACATCTTACCGGATGGTCAATTTGAGGGAACAGAAGAAATTGCGTTTCGGATTGAGCGTGCGGATAATGCCATGATTAGCGCCGCAAACACTGCTACCTTGCAAATTTTGGATGCTGAGGGGCCTCCTACAATTAATTTTTCCCAAGCTACTTACCAAGTCAATGAAAGTCCCACAGGCATCAGTCAGAGACAAATTACCCTGACTCGCACTGGGAATCTAAACAACTTTTCCAGGGTGTACCTAGAACCTCCTACTGGTTCAGCGACTTACGGAACAGATTGGAACGTTCCCCCCAATTTCTCTGCTGAACTCACCTTTAACCCAGGCGAAAATAGCAAAACTTTCACCATTGACATTTTTCCGGATGGTCAATTTGAGGGAACAGAAGAAATTGCGTTTCAGATTACTAATCGGGATAATGCCAATATTGGCACTCAGGGCTCTGCCACTTTGCAAATTTTGGATGCTGAGGGGCCTCCTACAATTAATTTTTCCCAAGCTACTTACCAAGTCAATGAAAGTCCCACAGGCATCAGTCAGAGACAAATTACCCTGACTCGCACTGGGAATCTAAACAACTTTTCCAGGGTGTACCTAGAACCTCCTACTGGTTCAGCGACTTACGGAACAGATTGGAACGTTCCCCCCAATTTCTCTGCTGAACTCACCTTTAACCCAGGCGAAAATAGCAAAACTTTCACCATTGACATTTTTCCGGATGGTCAATTTGAGGGAACAGAAGAAATTGCGTTTCAGATTACTAATCGGGATAATGCCATTATTGGCACTCAGGGCTCTGCCACTCTGAAAATTATCGATGCTGAATCTACACTCAACAACCGCCCGCCGGTGGTGACTAATCCCCTCTTGAATCAAATTGATCCCAATTTTAGCGGCGACTTCAATTTGACTCTTGCTCCCAACACGTTTAGTGATCCAGATTCAGGTGACAGTCTCACTTACTCCTACTCAATAATTCCAGATCCGGAACCCAACGGACCCTTCGGCCCCAACCCTCTCGATTGGCTGACCTTCGACCCCAATACCGGCACTTTCATTCCACCCGATTGGCTGACCTTCGACCCGAATACCCTGACCTT
Source organism: Microcoleus sp. C2D2 (assembly GCF_036702495.1). Taxonomy (NCBI): domain Bacteria; kingdom Bacillati; phylum Cyanobacteriota; class Cyanophyceae; order Oscillatoriales; family Microcoleaceae; genus Microcoleus; species Microcoleus sp. C2D2. The sequence goes on from NZ_JAUBTO010000002.1 coordinate 21,247, forward strand.
TAGCGTGAATTTGAATGCTGGCAATGTTCCCTCATTCTTCTATGTGCCAATTAAGGTGACAGCAACGGACAATGCGGGTGCCAGTGTCAGCGACTTCTTCCACCTGTACCGCAACGCCGAGCTCTTTTCTGGCATCGCAATTGACGGTTATATCTCCGGTGCTACTGTGTTCCTAGACGCCAACAAAAACGGCATACTCGACACCAACGAACCATCCACCACCACCGATAGCAAGGGTGAGTTCAATCTCAACATCCCCTTCGACATTTTCGACACCAACAAAAACGGAGAAATCGACCCCTCAGAAGGCAATTTAGTTGTCACAGGAGGCACTGACACCGCCACCGGGTTACCCTTAGAAACACCACTCACCGCACCACCAGATTCTAGTGTTGTCACACTCCTAACCAGCTTAATCGCCGACTTAACCGACAAAGGAATTGCACCTGAAGAAGCCCAATCTTTAGTCAAAGCTGCCCTTGGACTCCCCGCCGATGTTGACCTAACTAGCTTAGATCCCATAGACGCTACCAACAACAACCAACCAGGCGGCGTCCAAGTCTTAGCAGCAATGGTGAAAGTCCAAAACTTCATCACTCAAACTGCCGCTTTGATTGACGGTGCATCCAGTGCAGCTAGTCACGATATTGTCAAGGCTGTTGTCAGTTCAATTACCAATCAAATTCAATCCGGTACAGTCTTAAACCTGAGTAATGCAGCAGCCTTAGAACCAATCATTCAGCAAGCTGCCGCTAAAATCCAGCAGATTGACCCCAGTTTCAACAGTCAACAAGTCAGCCAAATTACATCGCAAGCTGCCACAGTAATGGCAACAGCCAATCAGCGTATTGATATCGCTGTCTCCAACCCAACAGCAACATCAATTCCTGAATCACTTGCCCGCCTCCAACAAGTAGCCTTGGGCCCAACAACTCAAGACTTCAAAGAAGTTGGTACGGGAAATAAACCTATTTCCCAGGTAGTTGCTGACAATACAGGTACTGGTTTAGATAGCAGAATTGAATCTGTAATATTGCCGACTGGGATTGCAACTCCAGTTGTCAGTGGCGATGCAGATTTGGGCAGCAATTCCCCTCAGGCAATTCTCGGTACAAATGGCGACGATATCCTAACTGGCGACAGCGCGAATAATGTTTTGATGGGCATGAGGGGCAATGATTCCCTCGATGGCGGCCTGGGGAATGACACTATTTTCGGTGGCAAAGATAGCGATACTTTGCTCGGAAGTAGCGGTGATGATGCCTTGTTTGCCGGCCGCGGTGCTGACACTTTGAATGGCGATGATGGTAATGATATTCTTTACGGAGGTAAGGGCGATGATTTGCTGACGGGCGGTTTGGGAATTGATATTTTGATAGGAGGAATGGGAGTAGATAAGTTCTTACTCTCTACCAATTCCGATACTGATACGATTACCGATTTTGAAGTCGGTAAAGACTTGTTAGTATTGGGTAACGGACTGAGTTTCTCGCAATTAACAATTGCTGAAGATAGCGGTGCAACATTAATCCGGTTTGCACAAACAGGGAAGATTTTAGCTTCTCTCACCGGAGTTTCTGCTAGCAGTATTAGCGCAGTTAATTTCGGATTGATTTAAGAGCGAGTTCGGGTTGATTGCGCAGATTTCGGCATTCCGAGAAACTCGTGAGTCTGATAGTACGACAGGGGTTTAAAACCCCTGTCTCATAGCTAATATCAAATCCGGTGTGCATCGTCGGGCGTAAAATCCAGTCAACAGTCAACCAAGGACCGTGCAACCGGAAATCATATAATTCATCTGCGTTAATCTGTGTTTATCTGCCTGTATCTGCGGTTTAAAAAAGAGAATTTGTTAACCGCAGATAACAATGGATTGACGCAGATTCACGCAGATTAAGAGAATAGAGATAGGAATAATTCCGATGCTAACAGATTTGGTATAAAGTGCTCTGCCATCGGACTGACCCAAAATCCGGGTTAAATACTCCTGTTTTCACTCCGCGTCGGCGGATGAGAGTTTGAGTCTTAAGCGGTTTCAACCGCCGAATAATCAAGGGGATAAAAGCTGATATCGCATTCCCGGTAACTGCGAAACTAATCCCAACAATTCCAACTGCAAAAGTATACTAGAAACTGTTCCCGCTTCTAATCCCGCTGCTTCCACGATTGTATCAAAAGAAATCGGTCCAGATTCGATCGCACTTAACACCTTAGCCAATTCAGGCTCCAACGGCGGCCCTTGCTTCTCAACCGTCGGATTTAGTGGAAATAGCGACAACTGCTCGGCCTTATCCAATTTTGGCAGAGCTCCGAGCATTTCCAACAACCTGTCTTCGCTTAAGAGTCGATCGCTACTCGGCAGAATCGGATGAGCACCTTTACTCAGCAACTCCAAACACCCAAAGGAACGCTCATCATCCAATCTTGCCGTCAAAACATACACATCCCGGCAAAAATCATTAGCTTGATAAGCAGTAATTAAGGCGCCTGATTTTTGCGGAGCTTCTATTACTATTGTAGCGCGGCTCAAGCCAGCAATTATGCGATTTCGGCGCGGAAAATTTGTTTTATTCGGTTGAGTGCCCGCCGGATATTCGCTAATTGCCAATCCCTGCTGCAAAACGCGATCGCGCAACCTCTCATTTGGCTTAGGATAAACAATATCGACCCCTGTTCCAAATACAGCCAAAGTCCTGCCTCCCGCCTCCAAACAGCTTGTATGAGCCTCTGTATCAATCCCAGCCGCCAATCCCGAAACAACAGTAAAACCGCTTTTAGCCAAAGCCGTACTAATTTTGCGAGTCCACCTTCTGCCGTATTCCGAAGGGCTGCGAGTGCCAACAATTGCCACCGTCGGCGTAATTCCTTGATTCTCTTTTACATTGACTAAACCGCGATAGTAAAGCACCGGCGGCGGATTGGAAATTTCCAATAATAAGCGGGGATAATCTGGATCTGCGGGCGTCCAGAAACAGGGATTTTTTATAAGATGTTTTTCGATAAATTCTTCTGGATTGAGTTTAGCTCGTTCTTGCAAAATAGTTTCTATTATCTGCTTACCAAACCCTTCGACTCGCATGAAATCTACGGGTTTTGCCGTCCAAGCTTCTGCCAAACTATTGAAATGTTGGTGCAATCTTTGCAACAAAATCGGCCCGATACCGTTAATTTGCGACCATGCTAACCAGTAAGCGCGTTCTTCTACCAAGGAGTTGCCCTCAACTTATTTGAGAATAATTTTATCATTTTCGGTTGAATATAGTAGGAAAACGGCACTGGCGTGTCCTGTATTTACACAGATTTAAAACTGCTATATAGATTTTTTTTTAACGAACCGCGAAGGCGCGGAGAACGCGAAGGGAATTAAGAGAGAGGTTGACAATTACTGGCTAGGTTTTCCAATCGACGAAACGGGCGTAAATATAAGCAATAATTTCTGCTGTCACAGTCCGAAAACCTGCGCTCGATTTCCACCATTCTTGTGGGTTGTAATCTTGCGGTTCCGCAGCTATAATGCCGACTTTAATGTCAGGATTCAGCACTGCTTTGAAAACAATCCAACTTCTGCGGGCGTGAGGGCCAAAAGAATAAAGATTAATTGAGTCAACTTTTAGGGCAGAAGCAGCCAGCCAATCCCGAAGTGCGATCGCAGAAGCAGCTGTGCGGTGTTTCACAACACTCGTTGCTGGTACAGCTATTACTTTGTCTTTATCAAATCCTAACGCAATACAAGTCGCGGCAGTCAGTTCGGCATAATTTTTATATTCAGCGAGATAGTAGCCTTTACTTAAAGGAATTCCTGTGGTAATTAATTGGCGGTATTCGCCTTTTTTGAATTCCGCGATCGCACTTTTGATTGCATAATCCGGCAACCAGCCTTCGACAACCAATGTATCTGCTTGAATCGGCGCGTTTACCGCCAAGAATGGATGGATGTTTGTGATCATTAATAGCATTGCAATTATTAATCCCATGATAGCAATTACCCAACCTTCCCTGGTAATTGCCCACATTTCTCGGCGGCGAATTAGACTAATTTTGATTTTGAGTTTTCGCAGTCTCGCAAAATTCATATAGCAGATGTTGAAGGAAGAAGGAAGAAGGAAGAAGGAAGTCGAAAGAAGGAAGAAGGGGTGTCAGCAATTAAGAACGTCCTCACCGTCGGGCGCGGTTGCTATATCAATCAAATTATTATAGAAATCACGCCAATACATCTAATGTCCTGGTGCGGATTGCGCACTTTACGAAAACTTTCGGGTACCCAATCCGCACCTTACAAGAACTGTTTCTCTCTTCTTCCTTCTTCCTTCTTCCTTCTTCCTTCTTCCTTCTTCCTTCTTCTAGACTATTGGTGTTTCAGATACTCAAAAACGCTTTTATCGCCGATATCCTGCGGCATCGGTTGAAAAAACTTGCGCACAGCAAAGATGATAAACAAAGCCGCCCAAATTGCTAGCAAAAACTGTTTATTTTCTACTGACAGAAAGCCGAACATATGTCCTAAAATTAAGATCGGAACTCCCGGAGTCAAAAACTTAGTTTCTAGGCGGTTAAAGCAAAAAGCTTCTTTAAAATAAATGCCATTTAAGGCGGCAAAAGTAAAGCCAATTCCCCACAACGTGGCTGGATGTTCGTACACTGCTAAAGCTAAGGGTTCGCTGCTTTGTACGGCGACAAACAATGCTGCTGCGCCGCCGATCGCCCAAAACACTTGTAGTGCTCGGTGCAGCGCTATCATGTAAATGTGAATAGTTGCTAAGCTGACGCCTAAAGCTATCCAGAAACAAGCAAAAACAGGCGTTACAGCTTGGATTGCAATTGGGTTGTCGCTCTGTTGTAGCACCAGAGTAGCGCCGATCGCAAAACACAGCGCCGCCACCCCCAATCCGGCGCGGTAAATCAACACTCCCGTGCGATCGCTTTGAGTAATCGTAAACTCGCCGAATTGTCCTTGATAGACTTCCGATTCATCAGGCGATTTCAGTAGTTGCATTACAGCTTCCTCCTATTAGACACGAATGTACTTCTGCCAAGATATACTTTATTGATAAACCGATACAGCGAGACCGAGCGATGCCTAAATTTAACAAGCCTAAAGTTAACCAGCCTAAAGTTAACAAATCTAAAGTTAACAAATCTAAATTGGACGATCGCCCCGATCGAAGTAAATCCCTTCCTTCACACTCCGAACTTCCTCCAGTTCAGCTTGATGAAACCATTGTAGCAGGCAGAAGACCGAAACCGCTAAACGACATCCAACGCCTCCTGGCGGAAGTACCCGAATTGAGATCGGGGTTCGACCCAGAAATGTTCGCCCATCTCCAGGAAAATATCCCATTCAATGTCAAGCATTTTGAAAGTAAAATTCACCAAATTTTAGGATCGAAAAATATTGATGTCAGCCTTGAAAATTCAGCCAAGTATTTAGAGTACATCAAGCAAAATATTCAACTTCCGTGCCACGTTACCGGCATAGAAGAGTTTGAATGGGAAGAAGAATATACAATGGGTTCTGGCAGCAAAAAAGAATATGCAAGGCTCAAAAAAACTCAACCTTCTTATACTGATAGCTTCACCATTAATCGGTTGGAGGATTTTGTTGTTCAGGAAGAAGGCATATTTGTGGAAGTGCAGCGCGTCGGCGAGCGCCAAAAGTTTATGTTGCCTTTGTCCGAGTTAGAATCAGTTGATGTAATCTCCCCCAACAATCAGTTATTAGATGATTATGCCGTGTGGTTTGTTAATTATTAAGGAATTTTTGTCCGAATGTCCGAGTGTCCGAGTGGGAAAGTGGAAGAGGATCGGAGGGGGAGAGTGGGAGAGTGGGAGAAGGGGAGAGTGGGAGAAGGGGAGAGTGGGAGAAGGGGAGAGTGGGGGATGGGAAAATCTTCCTTCTTCCGACTTCCTTCTTCCTTCTTCCTGACATCCGTTACATCCGTTACATCCGCCCTTGCGAATCCGTTGCCGAACTTCCTTCTTCCTTCTTCCTTCTTCCTTCTGCTATACAAAGTCTCTCGCCCGCCATGCAAAATCCCGGAGCTTTGGTGACTGTAAAAGCAGCCATCAAACCCCCAGGATTTAAGTTTTTCCTCTTAAACGAGGCTCAATTTATTGCCAATGGGTGTTGGCTCAATCAGCAGTAGCCAATTCGGTACTGGCGCCGCCGCGCTTCCGCGTCAGGGTATTGAAAAGCATCTGACCGACAGCTTTAATCAAATTGCCTTCTAACTCCATGAACATCTTCATGTTCATGCCAAAAGCTGCATTAGCTTCGTCAACAATTCGCTCTGCTGTTGCTTCGTCAATCGGCAGTTCATTCATGGCCTGACGGTAGTTAGCTTTGAATTCTTTTTCATCAGGAATATCCTGGAATTCATAGAAAGCAATGCCTTCTCCCTCGGAAAGATTCATCCCCCGCTGGGCAATTCCCTTAAGGATTTGTCCGCCGGATAAATCGCCAAGGTAGCGAGTGTAAGAGTGAGCTACTAACAGTTCCGGTGCGGTCACCGATATCTCCCGAATCCGCTGGACGTAGGCTTTAGCTGCTGGTGACGGCGCTACTTGTTCGCGCCAATTGGCACCGTGGTAGTAAAATAAATCTTGCTCTAAACTTTGTTTCCGATTCAACTGAGAAAAGTAAATTTTTGAAACAACCGGATGCTGCTTTTGGCGTTCCATTTCCTCTTCCATTGCCGAGTAGACAAAGTAGAGGTTTCCTACTAACTTCCGGTAAGAAGTTTTTTCTACAACGCCTTTTAAAAAACACTTGACAAAACCGACGTTTTCTGCCATTGTGTGGGACTTTTTCGTTCCCTCACGCAATTTGGTCGCTAAATTGATGCTCATAAAAAAATTCGGTAAGTGGGCTCCGAGCGCGTCTTTAGACGCGCTCGTGGGAAACGGTTCGGCGGTTGAAACTGCCGTGAATCTTTCCATTACACGAGGATTGCTAGAAAAGGTGTAATGAATGTAATGTACGAGCGATGGGACACTTCGGGTACGCGATCGTGCATCGAAATTACCATCTCAAATTTTGCAACCTGCGATCGCATAATGTTTGCTCTTTCGAGCCTAATTGAGAGGGGTGATGTTAGCTTGCGCCTTAGTTAACGGCCGGTACTCGATTTAGGACACTTATTTAACCCAATAAGTCTGTTTAATCCTAAATTTCGCTTGGCAAGGAACTAGCTTGGCATTCCCTGGTAGGTCTTTCACTCTTACCGTTAACGTAGTACCCAGGTACTGAGTCTGGTCAACTCGGGTTTAAGTCTGAGGCTAGAAGCCCAATGTCTTTAGACCTTGGTTGTTGACGCTATATTGTCCAACCTTCTATTTTTGTGATGGTTGATCCACGCGCCAAAAATCTCAAATTTACCTAAGCATTTACCTTAGACCGATTTGATGAGAGATTGTATTAATTTTTATAACAAAACTTAGACTCAGCATTCGGCATCCGAAGGTAGAAGGCACAAACAGTTTAGTCATTAGTCCTTAGTCCTTGGCTGTTAGCGAATGACTACTGACTAATGACTAATGGCTACTGACTCCTGGCTAATTTAGATGTCCAAGTCGAGGAGGTTGAGTTTGGGGCCGTAGGTTTCGATGAATTCGCGGCGGGGGGCGACACGATCGCCCATTAAGATCGTAAAGATGCGATCGGCCTCAGCAGCGTCTTCAATTTCCACCCGTTTCAGGGTCCGAGTTTCTGGGTTCATCGTCGTATCCCACAACTGTGTCGGCATCATTTCGCCCAAACCTTTGAACCGCTGGATGGTGTAGTTAGCATTCGCCGGAAATTCATTGCGGACGAGATTGTTCATTTCGCGATCGCTGTAACAGTAGTAATGATTGCGTCCCCGTTCCACTTTATAGAGAGGAGGACAAGCAATATAGATGTAACCTTGTTCTACAAGTGCGCGCTGATAGCGGTAGAAGAATGTCAGCAACAGGGTGCGGATGTGGGCACCATCAACGTCAGCGTCAGTCATAATTACGATGTGGTGATACCGCAATTGACCCGGATCGAATTCTTCGCCTTTGATGCCCAAACCCAGGGCTGTAATTAACGATTGAATTTCGTTATTTTTGTAGATTTTGGCGTCGTCGGTTTTCTCAATGTTGAGAATTTTACCGCGCAAAGGCAGGATTGCTTGGAATTGGCGATCGCGCCCTTGTTTTGCCGATCCGCCTGCTGAATCCCCCTCCACCAGGTATATCTCAGACAGGGCAGGGTCTCTGGAACTACAGTCCGCTAATTTTCCAGGTAAAGGAGACGATTCTAAGACGGATTTTCGGCGCACTAAATCGCGGGCACGGCGGGCAGCTTCAGCGGCCTTAAATGCCTGAATTGCTTTTTCCAAAATAGCGTCAGCTACTTGGGGGCGAAACTCCAAATATTCTGTCAATACTTCGCCTACCAAGGAATCGACAATTCCCCGAACTTCTGTATTGCCTAGCTTGGTTTTAGTTTGACCTTCAAATTCCGGGTCTGGGACTTTGACCGAAATGACTGCTGTCAAACCTTCGCGAACGTTTTCGCCGGCGAGGTTGGGCTCGTTTTCTTTGATTTTGTTGCGCTTGCGGGCGATCGAATTCATCGTCCGGGTCAAAACTGCCTTCAAACCTTCTAAGTGCGTGCCTCCGTCGATCGTCCGAATGTTGTTAGCAAAACCTAGAACGTTGTCGCTAAAAGCATCGACGCACCACTGCAAAGACACTTCTATTTGCACGTTGTTGCGTTCTCCTTGCACGTAGATCACTTCTTCGTGCAAGGGCTGCTTTTCGCGGTTCATGTAGGTGACGTATTCCTTGATGCCACCCTCGTAACAATAAGTTTCAACGCGCGGTTCGCTACTTTTGAGCAATTCCAAGCGGCGATCGCCAAAGGAAATTTTTACGCCCGCATTCAAATAAGCCAATTCTCGCAAGCGTCCGGCAACCGTAGCGTAATCGAACTCAATGCCAGTGCTAAATATCTGAGTGTCTGGCAAGAAAGAAACTGAAGTACCGGTGCGATTTCCTTTGCAGGGCTTTACCTGAAGTTCGCTGACTGGAAAGCCTCTTTCGTAGCGCTGCAAATGTTCTTTTTGGTCGCGCCAAACCGTAACCTCTACCCACTCCGAAAGCGCGTTAACAACCGAAATACCTACACCGTGCAACCCTCCAGAAACCTTGTAACCGCCGCCGCCAAACTTGCCGCCGGCGTGAAGTACAGTCATTACTGTTTCTATTCCCGATTTGCCAGTCTTGGCAACGATGCCGGTGGGAATGCCCCTACCGTCATCTGTGACAGTAACTGAACCGTCTGCGTTGAAGTCAACCTCGATGTGAGTGCAGTGGCCAGCCAGCGCCTCATCAATGGAATTGTCCACAACCTCGTAAACTAGATGGTGGAGTCCTCGCGGGCCGGTGGTACCTATGTACATCCCCGGTCGTTTGCGGACTGCTTCGAGACCTTCGAGAACTTGAATTTGGTCGGCGCTGTAGCTGCTGGTCATACAAAAATAGCTCCAATAATGAGGTCTAATGCCCCAAAAGCTTCTAAAATGGGAAAACTCCTAAAATTATAGCACAAAACCGTTAAACGCGATGCTAGGGCTTTCTGAATGGAAATTTATTGGGGGGAGGGAGGGGAATAGTTTTGAGATTACTTAGCGACTCCGGCGGGCCTGGCGCGGTGAATCAGTGGAGGGAGAGAGGGGAAAGCATGGAGAGGAAAGGATTTGAGAGTTTTTATAGCGAAATGTGCGACAGCTTATGCCTAGATTAATTACGATTTGCGGGGCGACGGCGACGGGGAAGTCGGGAGTGGCTTTGGCTTTGGCGGGGCGACTGCAATCCTCGATCCTGAGTGCGGACTCCCGTCAAGTGTACCGCGAATTTGACATCGGAACCGCAAAACCGACGGCGGTCGATCGCACTTGTGTACCGCATCACTTAATTGACATCTGCGATCCGACAGAAACAATGACACTGGCAGATTACCAACAGCAAGCTCAAAATTTAATTGCTGCTGTCGATTTTCCTGTTTCTCCCCCCCTGTTGTTGGTGGGAGGGACGGGCTTATATATTAAGTCTGTAGTCAGGGGTTTGAAAATTCCGAGGGTAGCACCCATGCCCGAATTGCGATCGCAACTTGCGGAACTCGGACAATCTCAATGTTACGCGATGTTGCAGCAGGTCGATCGCTCTGCCGCTGATAAAATTCACCTCAATGACCCAGTAAGAACTTTAAGAGCACTGGAAGTATTTTATGTCACCGGTCGCCCTATTTCCGAACAGCAGGGCGAAAATCCTCCCAATTATCCTATTTTACAAATTGGGTTGGATTGCGAAATCGATGTTTTGGTCGATCGGATCAAACAGCGCACCGAACAAATGCTAGAACGCGGTTGGATCGCTGAAGTAGAATATTTGTGTAAAAAATACGGCTGCGATTTGCCACTGTTGAACACGCTGGGCTATCAGGAAATGAAACAATATTTGGCTGGCGACATTAAGCTTGAAGAAGCCAAAGAATTAACAATTTTGCACACGCGGCAATTTGCTAAGAGACAGCGGACTTGGTTTCGAGCTTATCCTGAAATTGAATGGTTTGATGTTAGCACGCCAGATTTATTGGAGCGAGTTTGGCAGAGAGTGCAGGAGTTTATCAATTGATTTTTTAGGGAATTAAATATTTTTTTTTACCGCAGATGAACGCTGATTAACGCTGATGTAATTTAAATTGATTTGCTAGTTTTTAAACTACAGTAAGTAGGATTTTTTCGTGAACTTTGACTGAGTAAAATTTCTTTAATTCTTTGCCGAAACAAACGCACAGCCGCACGCTGTCCGACTGTTCTGCTTTGTTCGATGAAACCGGGAATTTCGGCAACGGGTAAAAAGGGAAAAGCTAAACTGCGATCGCACTTTTCATATTTTCCATCTACCAGTTGATAAACTTGCAGAGATTCCCGCCGATACCTCCAGATTTCGGGCACGCCAATTGCAGCATAAATTGTAAACTTATTCACAGATGAATTCGTGTAATCCGACTCGATCGCTAAATCCGGTGGCGGGTCATTTGGCAAATTGATATTTCTACCTCTAACTAAAGATTCATTTTGAATGTAGAAACAGGAATCAGGTTCTACAGCACGAGTTAAATCTTCTCGTTCAAGAGTCAGCGAACCAAGACTCCTAAGTTCAATTTCCAGCTCATCTACAATGGCTTCTACAAAGCTTTCTATCAGTCGTTTGGGTTCTTCGTGTTCTTCCAGCGGCATCCTGATTTCTAATACTCCTTCATCGTAAGCAATTCTCCAAGCTCTATCGTCCCCAACATCTGCCAGCAATGCTTTAAAAGTTGACCAAGTGACACCTTTTAAAATAACTCGGTTTTCTGGGGTAGTTTGCTGCTCTACGGGAGTTGATGTTGTTGTTACCATTTAATCATTCCTTGGTAGCTTCATCAATTTTTATTATAGAGGATAATAGGAGGTTTTTTTTCTCGTTCCCAGGCTCTGCCTGGGAATGCCTGATCCGAGGCTCTGCCTCGCGGGAATAAGGAGGCAGAGCTTCCGGATCTGCGTTCCTAGGCTCTGCCTAGAAACGAGGGTATCCGAGGCTCTGCCTCGCGGGAATAAGGAGGCAGAGCCTCCGGATATGCGTTCCTAGGCTCTGCCTAGAAACGAGGGTAAATCCGTCAATTAACTCTACAAAGGCAGAGCCTAGAAACGAGGGGATTGGAGGCTCTGCCTCGCGGGAATAAGGAGGCAGAGCCTCCGGATCTGCGTTCCTAGGCAGAGCCTAGAAACGAGGGGAATTACATCTGGCGTAGTTAATTAACTGTACAAACTCGCCACATATTCGCCGTAACCGTTATAGGGCAAAGTCGGGCGAGTTTCCCACGACCAACTGTTACCGGGGCCGACTATCCGTTCGCTGGCCTGCGACCATCTGGGGTGCGGCTTGTCGGGTTCGACATTTGCTTCAAAGGCGTATTCGCTGGGACCGATTGTATTCCAAAAAGTGGCGGGCTGTTGTTCGACAAATTCAATTTTGACGATCGACTTTGCGCCCTTAAAACCGTATTTCCAAGGAATCACTTGCCTCAGCGGCGCACCATTTTGTTTTGGTAGCCTTCGGCCATACAAGCCTGTGGCAAAAAATGCTAAATCGTTGGCCATTTCTTCAATTCGCAGACCTTCGGTATAAGGCCAAGGATAAAATTGCGACATCAAACCGGGGCCGGGAGTTATTTTGCGATCGTAAAATGAGGTGAAGCGAACGAATTTAGCGTTCGATTGGGGTTCGACATCAGCCATCAGTAATTTCATGGGAAATCCGACCCAAGGAACTACCATCGCCCACGCTTCTACACAGCGAAATCGATAAACTCGTTCTTCGATAGGAAATTTTTTGTAGAGGTCGTCAATATCATAAGTGCGGGGATTTTTTACTAAACCGCCTACTTCTACTTTCCAGTTTTCTGTTGGCAAAGCTTGAGCGGCTTGCCAAATAGATTTTGTGCCGCCGTATTCGTAAAAATTGTTGTATTTTGTAGCTAAGGCTTCGTCGGTAATCGCTCGATCGACGTTTGCAAAGGCCGGGTTCCGGCTCAATCCCGCATATGCTTGGGTTGAGCTTCGATCCAGAGCTGTTTTTGAGCTAGCATTGCTTTGGCAGCCGGTCAGCGGCAGCAGCGAAGCAGTCACGCCGGCGCCAATTAAATTTGTCATGAAGCGGCGGCGGTTGAGAAAGGCTGTTTCTGGGGTAATTTGGGACTCGAGATTTTCCCAAGGTTTGGGAACGCGAATTAAGGGCATAAGTAATAGTTAAAAGTTAGTAGTTTGTTGGGCGAAATTTGCCTAAGTTTTAATCTGTTAGTGGATTGGAGATTTGAGATTTGAGGTTTGAGATTGACTCCATAGAACAAAGAATCGCGGATATTTGGCAATGCGTCGCCATTGCTTTGGCAATGCTTGCGATCGCCCTGAAAGTATTCGCAATGACAGTATAGCTTAATTCGGTAACAACTGAGATATTGCACCATTCTAAAGAACAGGCTTTCCGGCCTGTGAAGCGAAGAATGATTTTATTGTGGGGTGGGCAGGAGAGCCCGCCCGTACGATCGACCTATTAAACCTCGCTCGCAGGAAAGTCAGCAATTATTTACGCGCGATTGACCCAAGCAATTGTGGCGAAAATCTAGGAAACAATTATCATAAAGCAAAGATTCCAATTATTTAATTTGTCCACAGGAAGCGGCACGCACCGCCCCGCTTTCCTCCCCCACCAGCTTTGTATGTCAAACGGGGGTCTCCAGCGGAAAGACAAATGAGTTACTGCACCAATCCCCATTGCCACAACCCCCAAAATCTCGATCGCGCGACAATCTGCAAAAGTTGCGAGTCGAACTTGCTGCTAAAAGGTCGCTACCGAGTCTTTCACACCCTCGGTCAAAGTCTCACTTGCCGTACCTTCTTAGCAGCGGATGAAGACCAACCTTCGCAACCCCGCTGCGTCATTCAACAGTTCTGCGGATCGTCGGCGGCCGCAGACGGTCCTCACCAGCTAAACCGCACATTTCTCGGCTCAGCCGAGCGGCTCGACGAGTTGGGGAAACATCCCCAAATACCGAAACTGCTGGCATTTTTTGAAGTCGAAGGCTGCCAGTATTTAGTGCAAGAATACATCGAAGGCCGTAATTTAGCCGATCGGCTTTCAGAAAAAGGTGTTCTTAAAGAAATTCAAATTTGGTATCTGCTGAGCGAATTGTTGCCAGTTCTGCAATTTGTTCACGACAATCAACTGATTCACCGAGATATCAAACCGTCCAATATTATTCACCGCAAATCTCCCCAAGCATCCCCAGCTTTGGTAGGGAAAGAGCATCTGCATTCCCTGTCCGGGGAAGGTGGTCGAGGGCTAGTTTTAGTGGATTTCGCCGCGGCAATTCCTGCCAACAGCGGGCCGCTCAAAACAAAAACCGCGATCGGTTCTGCCGAATACGCGGCGCCGGAACAAATTAAAGGTCAAGCGATTAAAAGCAGTGACATCTACAGTTTGGGCGTCACTTGCATTCACTTGTTAACGGGAATGTCTCCCTTTGATTTGTTTGACATCAAAGCCGACAGTTGGGCCTGGAGGCATTATTTGAAAGTACCAGTTTCGGCGCGACTCGGCCGCATCCTGGATAAAATGGTGCAGCGAGAACCATCAAAACGCTATCGATCGATTGAGGCAATTCTCACAGACATGAAATACGGGCCGGCACCGGTAGACGTGATTCTCAGCAAACCCAAGTGGAGTTGGGTCATGTGGGGAGCAACTACGGTTGCCCTGCTGTCGGGAGTGCTGGGTATTCGCGTGCCATCTCCTGCACCGCAGGCTTTCACTTCTTCTGAGCCTGTTTCTAGCATTCCCAAAATTCGGTTCAATCCGCCCCCGATGCAGGATTTCAGGGGTGAGGCATCGCACTCGCGGGCAGCAGTGCGGACTCTGGCGGATCGAGACAAAAACCCGGTTTGGGCGGTAGCAGTTGCTCGCCACGGCCGCGTGATAGTCAGCGGGAACAACGACGGCACAATTCACCTGCTGCACAAGCGTTACGGCAAGTTGCTCAAGGTTTTAGCAGGACACTTGGGGCCGGTGTGGTCGGTGGCCGTCAGTCCCGACGGCAGGACGATCGCCAGCGGCGGCGTTGACGGTACGATTAAATTGTGGAATTTCTATTCTGGCAGGTTAATTCAGACTTTGGACGGACACACAGACGGCGTGTTCTCGGTGGTTTTCAGTCCCGACAGCCAGACCTTGGCCAGTGTGGGTAAGGACAAAACTTTGAAGCTGTGGTCCGTCCCAGGCGGGGCAGAGTTGGAAACTCTCAAGCGGGTTTTTGACGAGGTGCAGTCGGTGGCTTTCAGTCCCGATCGACAAACTTTGGCGATCGGCAGCAGCGACGGTAAGATCAACCTGTGGAACTGGCAGACTGGGGAATTGAAACAAACTCTTTGGGGTCATTCCGAGGGGGTTTGGTCTCTGGCCATCAGCCCGGACGGTCAAACTCTCGCCAGTGGCAGTTGGGACAAGACGGTGAAGTTGTGGGATATCAGCGCAAATAATCAGTCCCGGCAGCCCAACGGTTCTCTGCTGCGGACTTTAATCGGCCATTCCGACAAGGTTAAGTCCTTGGCTTTCAGTCCCGACGGAGACAAGCTGGCCAGCGCCGATTTGAGCGGGACTATCAAGCTGTGGCGGATGGATTCCGGCGAAATGGCTGGCACGCTGAAAGGTCATTCTACTTGGGTGGAATTAGCTTTTAATCCTCAGGACAACACTCTGATCAGCGGCAGTTTTGACAACACGATTAAGGTGTGGCGGCTGTCTCCTTGATTTTTGCGATCGCCCGGAGTTAGGCAAGCAGTTTTTTAATCGATGTTTTGCTGCTTCTGGCGATCGTAATTCGATTCGGACTTACCCAACTGGCACATGGGTAGGGTGCGTCAGAGTATAAAAACCTGTTGAAATCAAAAGACTCAATGTCTTACCCCCCCTACAGATTTATTTAATTTGACACTGATAAAGATTAAATGCTATGTTTATTTTCAGCTAGTCTCGTAAAAATTTTTAATGATGAAGGTAAGCGATCCAAGTTTATTTAATAAAGTTGGAAAGTTATTAGCTGGACCTCTTAGTTTTATAGTGGCTAATTCAGTAACGGCAAATTTTACAACTTTATTAGAAGCATACTTGAGCATTTTACTAGGTAAAGGTGCTGGTACGGGTTGGGCTATAGCTGCGGAAATAGCTGCGGTAAAGTTTGCAATTAGTCGCTCGAATGCTATTTTATTTGATGTCGGAGCTAATCGAGGTGAATGGTCTAGTTTATGCCAGAAACTTTACCCGCAAGCAAACTTTTTCTTATTTGAACCTCAACCTGGTTGTCAAAAAATAATTTTGGATCTAAATCTTCCTAATTCTATCCTTATTCCTAAAGCAGTTAGTTCAAAAACGACGCAGGTGGAATTGTACAGTGACAGTTCTACTTCTGGTATAGCCTCATTACATCAAAGACAAGAGAGCTATTTTAAAAATAACAAATTTACATCTTTTGCCGTAGATACTATTACTATTGATGAGATTGTTTCAGAATACAACTTAGAGTATATTGATTTTCTTAAGATAGATATTGAAGGACATGAATTAGAAGCACTGAAAGGGGCAGGTAAAAGTTTAGCGAGTGGCATGATTAAAGCCCTTGCTTTTGAATTTGGTTCGGGAAATATTAATTCTCGCAAATTTTTTCGTGATTTTTGGGATTTATTAAATCCTTTAGGGTATAAAATTTATCGCATTTTGCCATCTTCACAAATGATGCCCATTAAAGAATATTATGAAGATTGTGAATATTTTAGAGGTGTGAGTAATTATTTAGCTGTATTGCAAACGACTTCTATATAAGAAGGAAGTTCGGCAACGGATTCGCTCGACGGATGTAACGGATGTAACGGATGTCAGGAAGAAGGAAGAAGGAAGAAGGAAGAAGGAAGAAGGAAGAAGGAAGAAGGAGTAAGAGTAAGGATTTCAGCGATTAAGAAAGTCCTAACCGTCGAGGCGGTTGCTATAACAAACAATATTTATGCTAAAGTTATATCGCCTGTCCAACTAAAATATATGACCGTAAATTCCGAGTTAGCCTCGCAGCATTTGTCAGCAGGCGATGGACTCCAAGAATCGGGTAATTTTGATGAGGCGATCGCTCAATACGAAAAAATACTAGCCCTCAAAACTGATGAGGCTGTTGCACACAGCAAGATAGCAGAAATTTATTACGCGCAACAGAAATATGTACAGGCGATCGCCTCCTGTTACCAAGCACTTCGCCAGCAACCCAATTTCGCAGCCGCCTACAAAACTCTAGGCAATATCCTGCAAGCCCAAGGCAAAATAGACGCGGCAATTCGCGCCTACTCAAAGGCGATCGAATTTGACCCTAATTTTGTCGAAGCATCTGTTAATTTGGGCAGTATGTTTTACAAACAAGGGCGGCTCGATGATGCCATAATGTACTATCACAAAGCTATTGCTATTCAACCAGATTTAGCCGCAGCTTATTGGAATTTAGGCAAAATTTTGGAACAGCAAGGGCGAATCAATGAAGGTTTATTTTATCAAAAAAAAGCTCTAGATTTCCAGCCGGAGTTAGAACCAATTAAGTAAAAAATAAAACTTAGTTGAAGAGGAATGTTATAGTCGGAATAATTCAATCATTAACGATGCCAGCTCGATCGACATGGAAATTAACCAGAATCCGCTCGAATTGCTAACGGCTAAAGTACGAGAAACTGTTGCCGATACCCAAAACTTAGCTAACGAAATCGCTGCTAAAGTTGAGGAAAGTGCAACTGTATTAACGGCGTGGGTACAATCAGCGCCAAGTTCAATCGTTAGTGCCGGGGCGATCGCCACTCAAGAAGCTTTCAAAATAGCACATAACATCCGTTTTGAGAACCTGCCAACAAATCTGCAATTCAAATTTGCTAGGGCTGGGGTGCGTGACGGAATGCGAAATGTTCAAGAAGCAGCCAAAGTATTTGAATCCATACCCGCCCAAATTCGTGCCCAAGGCCCTGAAGCAATTCGCAACTTCTGTCAAGATAAAGATTGGAGTCACATCCAAGCGCACGTCAATGGAGGCCCAAGCGAAGCTGCTAACGGGATTTTTGAATATTTTTGGGTGAATCGTGCTCGCGGTGGTGCAGACATGACTGCCGCAGAATTAGCAGTCGCTAAGCAAGTTTTAGCGGATGCAGCCTTTAAAGCAGCAGTTGCGGAAATCGTTGGGGCTGCAATGAAAGGGGCGATCGCCGCAGCCGTAATTGAGTTAATATTTTCTATCTTAGAAAACTCCCTATTGTGCGTGGAAGGGAAAATTACCCAGTCAGAGTTAGTGGAAGAAGTCGCCACCGCCACCGCCAAAGCTGGCATTGCTGGCGGTGTTATTACTGGCATTCTGTTAACACTGTGCATGATATTTCCCCCCATTGCCGCGCTTTTAGGTGCCGCTGCGATGCCCTTGGCGGTTGCAGGTATTGGTTTTATGGGAATTCGCGCCTGGGAAATCTTTTGTCACGGCGATCGACTATTTGGTATTACTGAACAAACACAAAAATTTCTGGGGATGACTGAAGCGACAACACAAGCAAAACTCTAATCAGAATCTTGACTTTTTCAAGAAGTCGAGGTTTTTGGTATTCTGATGATTGGGGAATATAAATATGTAGTTAAACACAAAAAAGAATCCTAGAAGAACCTGAATTGTAGGGGCGGGTTTTACCAACCATAATAGCCTAAGACTAATAATCTCATAAACCCGCCCGCTCCCATGTAATGTTTATTTCTACCCACTTACTTAATATGGATTCAATAGAAAAAACTCAAGATCAGCAGCATCCGCAATACAAGCGCGATCGAGCCAGTATCGATACTTTATTAGCCTCAGAAGCAACCGACTACAATTTATCGGAATTAGCAAGATTAATAATTCGCTACCGAGGCTTTCCCGGCGCTAGAGATATTCAATCCGACTTAAAAAAAGTCCTGCAACAATGGAATCATACCGAAGAAACTCTTTACGAACAAACCCGAAAAATTCACGCCACAGGTGAAGTTTACAGGCGACAAAAAAGCGATCAAGAAGATTGGGCATAATAATACCAAATTTAATGCGATCGTTTCTTCAAATCACGGATTTCTACTTGTTGATTTAGAAATCTCATTAATGATAAAAGGCAACAATAAAGTAAAGGAAGTAGCACAGAAAGAAATCAGCGCAATAATGGCATCGCGAGGTAAAACCCTATCTAGCCAACTCGCTTGAATTCGGGAAACAGGAAACTCCTTATCTAACCCAATCTGAATCAGTTTCGATTTACCAGAAATGCGGACCTCTAACCCTTCTTGGGGAACAATATTAAGATAGCGGATCAGTTTAATTCCCGGTTCCTCCACCATGAGAAATTGATTTCGCTTGATTTCTCTTTCCTGCTCTGCCATGTGGACTTCACCCTTAAGAATTGTAGAAATAGGTAAGTTATCGTCCTGATTTGATCCTGTTATATCTAAACGCTGAAATTCTACATTTTTTACCTCGATTTTCCCTCTAAACCATTGCTTAGATTCATTGTTTTTGGGTGCAGGTGGTTGCATATAGATAGTAACAGGATCTGCAAAGTTTAATCTTAATTCCTGATTGTTGGGTATCAGAATAAATTCTAACTGCCTTTGTTTTTCTGAATCAATTGGCAATTTGACATTTTTCAATTGATATCCTTCTAAGCTAACTTTCAGGGGTTGATTTCCCAAATTAAGCTGTAATATATTAGTATTAGCTGGTTTTTTTACTGGTGTCAGCGAAAAAGCAAGCTGATTGCGATAGGTATCGTAACTCAGATTATTAACTTTTGTGTCAGGTTGCAGTCGCAGTTCTGTGAATTCTAATTCGCTAGATTGTTTCAGGTTGGCGGGAGCAATTGACCACTTACTTGTGCTATCTATTGGCTCTATTTCTAAGATGGTGAGTTGATTTAATGCGGGCGTAGATTTGCTTTGAATTTTTCCTGTAAAAGTGAGAGTTTGTTTGCCTTCAATTTCTAAACTTTTGATGCCGCGAACGGTATCTAAAAACAGTTTTGGCTCTTTACCAGCGTATGTAAAGCTGATCTCTTCTACGGTGAGATTGCTTTCAAAAATGTGGGTACTCGGTACAAAGGCGGCAAGGGTTAGACCGCTAAAGATTAACAAGAGACCTAAAACAAAAGTGAGTATTTTGTTTGACCATAGATAGGTGGAGAGGGATTTTAAAGTTTTAATCACCCAATTTAACCCCTTTTTTATCCCAGAAATCACCAGCCGTCCTGTGGCAATCAGCTTTTGCCCAATTTTATCTATCTTTATCGCGCTGAGAAAAGCACCAATCTGCTGCTTAATTGTTTGCCTGCGTGCCATGTTTTAATCCTGGGTGATTTTAAGCTGGGAAGCTGCCCAATCTGACCTTTATTATAAAAAAATAGTTTGTAATAAGCTTTTTAGGGCTTCAAGGGCTTCAGTCATTACTACAAAATGAATCCTTGACAAGCATTTAGTTCAGCCATTTAGGATTGTGTTCAAAGACAATTTTCCGATTAATTTTCTCTGTAGGCTTCCCTCGTGGCTCAATTTCCGCCTCAATTTGCAATTCATAGCGGCCGGCGGGGGCATTGCGGCTATCCCAGGTAAAAATCATTTCATTAGCTTGGGCTACCTTGCGGGGGTTGCTGTAGACTTCTTTGGCGTTTTGCAAAATTCTAAAGACAGGGAATTTTACTCGACTGGGACTATAGAAAACAAATTCGTACTGTCCAGAACTTTGCCCTAAAATAACTGGGACGTACACCACTTGTGAACCGAAATTCACTGATGCTAAGGCCCGCAGGCTATTGCTAGGAACCTCCTCTCGCTTGAGAACGTAGCTATCCCATAATAAGGTATAGAATCCGCTATTTTCAGTAAGCGAAGGGTTATCTAATTGATAGTTTTTGTCTAAAGATTGCACTTTCACTTCTGGCTTTCCGCCGCCGTTGATGCCGGGAATTTTCATTGAGACTTGTGCTTGATAGCTGGGGATATTGCGGGTGGCGATGGAAATTAAGCGCAAACTATTGGCGCTAACTGGTTCTCGCTTAATGCCTTCGCAGCGGTTGCCTCGGCGGATGTAGTCGGTGGAACGGAAGTTGCCTTCGGGACAGGCGAGGGCGGGCATTTGGCTGAGGGTGAGGGCAATGACGCTGGCAAATAAAAGTTTGGCGTTCATAATTTCCTTCGTTGACTGGGTAATGCGGTTATCTTAGGCGGCGTTAGCAACCTTATTTAAGGCCCAATGCTCGTAATTTTTCCATAATTACAGGCATGGGATAGGCAAAAGCAAGACCTCCATCAATTTCTACTACAATGCCTAAAATCTGATTTTCTGAATTGATGACTGGGCCGCCGGAGTTGCCCGCTTGGATGGCCGTCCCGGATATTTGCAATTGTTGGCTGTCGTAGCTGCTGATTGTACCCGGTTCTATAGACCAAGGGATGCCCCGCACTGGGTGGCCAATGGCCCGGACAGCCATCTGGCGCTGAATGGGGTTTGAGGAAGTGGGCAAGGGTTTGATATCGTCGGGAAGGGGGTCGGTGACTTCTAAGACGGCGATATCGAGGTTGTCATCGGCAGAAGTCATGCCTAGAACTCTGGCATTTCGCCGCATCCTGAGTTTGTCAGGGGGGGGTTCGCTGAAAAATTCGACTTGAATGTTTTGACCTTGTTTTCCTGTGGCTTGCTCAAAGATAACGTGGCGGTTGGTGATAATTAAGGTGCGGTTGCCGTCTCGCTGGATGACTAAGCCAGTGCCGTACTCGCTTCCCTGTTTCTCGCGGCTGTTGGGAAAATTGGCTGTGACAAGCACGACTGAGCGCAAAATGGGGACGGCGGGTTCGTTTTTGGGCAAGTATTGGCGATCGTCCATGACTTCTGCTTGGGGATTTTGCCGTAGGCTCAACAGCCGTTCTGCTTCTTGGAGGTTGTTGCTGGTAATGGGATAATTGGGGTCTATTTGGAGCGATTTTTTATATTCTTCAATGGCTTGTTCTAAGTTGCCTTGCTGCTGAAGCACTAGCCCTATACCATTGTGAGATAAGGCATGAGTGCTGGCTGGAGGATCGATATTGTCTGGTAGCTTCAGAGCTTGGCCGTAGGCGGCGATCGCTTCTTCTAGTTTCCCCTGGTCACTCAGCGCAATGCCTAGATTGTAGTAAGCAGTGGCATCTTTGGGGTCAAGTTGGATGGCTTGGCCGTAGGCGGCGATCGCTTCTTCTAGTTTCCCTTGGTTATACAGCGCATTGCCCAGACCGTTGTAAGCTGCGGCAGATTTGGGGTCAAGTTGGATGGCTTGGCCGTAGGCGGCGATCGCTTCTTCTAGTTTCCCCTGCCTGCGAAGTACATAGCCTAGAACAAAATAAGTCTGAGCATCACTATTAAGTGCTATAGATTTTCGACAAGCAGCAACAGCATCGTCAAGTTTGTTTTGGTCATCCAGCACGTAGCATAGCTTGTAGTAAGCTTTAGCATTATTTGGCTCAAGTTGAATAATTCTGCGGTAAATAGCTTCAGCTTGCGAGTAATTCTCTGCTTCTTGAGCCGCATTACCCTGTTGAAATAACTCCTCAATCGTTTGAGCCACCGCCAACTGAGGCATCCCAGCCAGAGACAAAGTTAACACCAAAGCGAGTAACCGGAAGGGGGATTTCACAGAGTACAGCCTCAATCTCAAATTTTAGGTAAAAGCAATTACTTTAGTCACTTTAATTATTGTAGCGTCAGCTCCCACAGCCGGAGAAGGCGCGGTTGCTATAAAACTGCAAACCCTTGGAGCAGTTGTCGATGTCATTAGAAATTGATCGATCGCTGCAATAAATTCTTTTTCAGCAAGGCGATCGTTTGTTTGCCTATTATGATTTTAGGGTTAAATCCCCTTAAAACAAAACTTAAAAATGAAAGATTTAATCCTTCATTTTTAAGTTTTAATAGTCAACAATTAACAGTTAACAGTCAACAGTCAACTGTTAACTATTTTCAAACCATCTCCGGCGAAACTTGCATAGCAGGCTGCGGCTGGAACTGGAACAGCGAATAAACCACATTGCGGCGGATATCCGTCATCATGTCCAAAAACAGCTCGTAACCTTCAGTTTTGTACTCGATCAGCGGGTCTTTCTGACCGTAACCGCGCAGCCCTACAGACTCGCGCAAAGCATCCATTTGTTGCAAATGTTCCCGCCACAAAGTATCAATTTGCTGCAAAATAAAGAACCGTTCCGCATCTCGCATCAATTCAGCTCGGATTGCATTAACTTCCGCTTCTTTCATGTCGTAAGCATTGCGAACTTGTTCGTGCAGGAAGGTTTTAACTTCCTCAACGGACAAATCTTCTAGCTGATCCGGTGTCATGTCAGCCAGCAGATAAACAAATTCCTTCACCTTGCTAACAAGTTTGTCGAGTTCCCATTCTTCCGACGGTAAATCGGGATTGATGTATGCTCCCACGATGTCATCCATCGTCTGTTCCGCATATCTAATTACCTGTTCCTTGGAGTCCAAACCTTCCAATACTCGGCGGCGTTCCGCATAGATTGCTCGACGCTGATTGTTCATCACTTCGTCGTATTCAAATACCTGCTTGCGGATATCGTAATAGTAGGTTTCGACTTTTTTCTGAGCGCCTTCGAGGGAACGAGTCAGCATTCCAGATTCGATCGGCATATCTTCCTCAACACCAAAAGCCTTCATCAAACCGGCCACCCGTTCGCCGCCGAAAATCCTGAGCAAATTGTCTTCCAAACTCAAGAAAAACCGGGTAGAACCCGGGTCTCCTTGGCGTCCCGCCCGGCCGCGCAACTGATTGTCGATCCGGCGCGATTCGTGGCGTTCGGTACCGATGACGTGCAAGCCTCCCAACTGCACGACTTCCTCGTGTTCGGTGCTGGTAAAAGCATCGTATTCGCTGCGAGTTAGATTGTAAGCTTCCCGCAATTTTTGAATTACCGGGTCTTTTGTCGGCGCTTTTTCCGAAGCTATAGCCACGATATCATCGGCTTGCAATTCCGAGAGCGATCGCGCGCCGTACTCCTTCACCGCCAATTCCACCGCCTCCACGAGCATTTGTTTGGCATTTTTCGATAACTCCGTCGGGAAAATCTGCGCCGAAGCTTTCCAAGACTTTACCTTTTTCGGAGCAAAACCTTGAGCTGCGGGGCGGCCACCAATACCAGGCACTTGCACCACCGAAAACCCGTCGTCATCCTCGGGTTGCACGATCCGGGGCATAAAATACTCCCGCAACTTGAGGCGCGCCATGTACTCAGAATTACCGCCCAAAATAATATCAGTACCGCGTCCCGCCATGTTTGTCGCGATCGTCACAGCGCCTTTGCGTCCGGCTTGAGCGATAATTTCTGATTCCCGCTCCACGTTTTCCGGTTTAGCATTAAGCAAATTGTGAGGAATTTTCCTCTCCTGCAGCAGCCGCGACAGCAACTCCGACTTTTCCACGCTTGTAGTGCCCACCAGCACAGGCCGACCCATCTCGTGCATTTCCGCGCATTCTTGGGAGATGGCATTCCACTTCCCAGCCTCAGCCTTGTAAACCATATCCGAAAGGTCAGTCCGGCTGGTAATGCGGTTAGTGGGAATCAGCGTCACTTCCAGATTGTAAATCTTCTCAAACTCCGTCTCTTCAGTCTTTGCCGTCCCAGTCATCCCCGACAGCTTCGGATAAAGCAAAAAGAAATTCTGATAAGTAATCGTCGCCAGCGTCTGAGTTTCCGGCTGAATTTCCGCCCGTTCCTTCGCTTCGATCGCCTGGTGCAAACCGTCACTCCAGCGGCGTCCCGGCATCACCCGCCCCGTAAACTCATCCACAATCACGACTTCGCGATCGGGAGTGACGATGTAGTTAATATCCTTAATAAACAATTCCTTCGCCTTAATCGCATTAAAAATGTAATGCGCCCAAGGGTCAGCCGGGTCGTACAAATCCGTAACACCCAACAACCGCTCAGCTTCACCAAAGCCTTCATCGGTCAATAGCACATTCCGAGCCTTTTCGTCAACCTCGTAATGTTCTTCATTGTCTTTTCTCAGAGCAGCAGCTACCTCAGCCGCCCGTATATACTTCTCACTGGGGCGTTCCACCTGGCCGGAAATAATTAAAGGCGTCCGCGCTTCATCAATCAGCACCGAGTCAACCTCGTCAATCACGCAGAAATTAAAAGGACGCTGCACTACATCTTCCATGACAGTAGCCATGTTGTCGCGCAAATAATCAAAGCCGACTTCGCTGTTAGTGGCGTAGGTAATATCGCAGCTATAATTTTTCTTTCGTTCCACCTGATCCATGCCCTGCTGAATCAGTCCCACAGTCAATCCCAGGAAGCGGTGCACCTGTCCCATCCATTCCGCGTCCCGTCTTGCGAGATAATCGTTGACGGTGATGATGTGTACGCCTTTACCGTTGAGGGCGTTGAGGTAAGCCGGCAGCGTCGCCACGAGAGTTTTGCCTTCACCGGTTTTCATTTCGGCAATTTGGCCTTTGTGCAGGATAATGCCCCCGAGGATTTGGACATCAAAGTGGCGCATTCCTAAAACCCGTTGTCCTGCTTCCCGCACCACTGCAAAAGCCTCGGGCAAGATTTCGTCTAGGATTTCTTTCTCTTCGTTGAGAGATTTAGCTTTTGCCAGACGTTCTTTAAACTCCGCCGTTTTGCCTCTGAGGTCGTCGTCTGAGAGTGCGCGGAAGTCTTGTTCCAAGATATTGATATCAGCTACCCAAGGCTGAAATTTTCTAAGTTTGCGCGCGTTGGGGTCGCCTAGCAGATTTTTAAACATGGCAGGAGAGGCAGATTTTTAATAATTTAGCTATTAGCTTTCAGGGTTACGGGCTGTAGTGTTAGCCACAACATATACCCTCCCCGATTGTAGCAACCATTGGCTCTCCTGGGCCGTCGCTGCGGTCGATCGACCGATTTTGGATTTTAGATTTTAGATTTTAGATTGAATAATCGATCGATTTTAGATTTTGGATTTTGGATTTTCGATTGAATAGTTGACCTCTGTTCCCGGTTATTAAGGGGATCGAGGGCTGTAATCGTCAAACAGCAGACCGATCGCATTTTTGGTGAAAAGTCCGGAAGTGCGATCGATCGATTTTAGATTTTCGATTTGGGATTTTAGATTTTATATCAAATCCGGTTAGATCGGAATTATTATCTCTCTCATCTCTTTCTCTGTGTCCTCTGTGCCCTCTGTGGTTTAATCATTCCGATATAACCGGAATTGATATTAGATTGAATAATTGACCTGTGTTCCCGGCTATTAAGCTGATCGAGGGCTGTAATCGTCAAACAGCAGACTGACCGATCGCATTTTTGGTGAAAGTTCCGCAAGTGCGATCGACCGATTTTAGATTTGGGATTTGGGATTTTCGATTGAATAATTGACCTCTGTTCGCGGTTATTAAGGGGATGGAGGGGCCTAATCGTCAAACAGCAGACTGACCGATCGCATTTTTGGGGAAAATTCCGCAAGTGCGATCGGGTTTTAATCGAAAATCGCAAATCGCAAATCGCAAATCGATTGACCTCTGTTCCCGGTTATTAAGGGGTTCGAGGGGCCTAATCCTCAAACAGCAGACTGACCGATCGCATTTTTGGTGAAAGTTCCGCGGCGTTGCTGATTCACGGTATGAATCAACTTTTCGCTTGATGTTACAAAACTCACCCTACATGGCTTATAGCACTTGGGAAATCTTGAATTCATACCTGTATTCAGCAACGCCCGGATTTGAATTGTGCCATCATGGTACCAAACCCATAAGGTAAAAACTCTCATGAGCAAGAAAACCTTGATGACCCAAGCGAACGGTTCCGGCAACCGCCTCACTATCCAAGACCTGCCTGTTGAGTTGGCTGAAATGTCGGAAAAAGACCTTCAACAGGTTGTTGGGGGCATTATTATCGGTATCAAGACTTGGGAAATTCGCAGCTTCTTCATACGGACTATATAACGTCCTCTAGATCCTTGTATTGGGTCAGAATATTCGCTTATTGTGACCCAGCGCTTGAAACCACTACAGCTTCAGGCGTTGCTGATTCACGGTATGAATCAACTTTTCGCTTGATGTTACAGAACTCACCCTACTTGGCTTATAGCACTTGGGAAATCTTGAATTCATACCTGTATTCAGCAACGCCAGTTCCGCAAGTGCGATCGATCGATTTTCGATTTTCGATTTGGGATTTTCGATTGAATAATTGACCTCTGTTCCCGGTTATTAAGGGGATTGAGGGCTGTAATCGTCAAACAGCAGACTGACCGAAAACAGCAGGTTGACCGATCGCATTTTTGGGGAAAATTCCGCAAGTGCGATCGAGCGATTTTCGATTTGGGATTTTAGATTGAATAATTGACTTCTGTTCCCGGTTATTAAGGGGTTCGAGGTGCGATCGGGTCAACTTTGCGCTCGCTTTCGGGAAAGCAACGCTTACGCATCACACCAGCCTGCAAAGCGATCTCGCTTGCTATTTAGCTACCCTTGAACAAGGAAACTATACTTAAATCTTGCACCAGTCGAATAATCTCACATTTCATCTGCCCTGCTTGAAAACAGGGGTGAAAACCCAAAGTTGATTTCTGGTCTCTGTAACCCTGGTGAAATTTCCCAATTGGTGCATTGTCCTGCTTAGAGTCACCCAGCACATCCATGACTTTTCCACTCAAAGCACGTTTGAAGAGCCAGAAGAATTCACCAAAAATGGTGAGGCCGTTAATTAACCAACATTGGTTGCTGCGGATCGTCCTGCGCTCCATTTCTTACTTCCGCAAAGACTTATGGCTGATCGTCACGCTCTTGCTTTTGATCGGGGCATCGGTGCTTTGCAACCTTCTCAACGCCTGGCCGATGGCGATTCTAGTCGATACGGTTTTGTCACCAACTCCGAAATCCAACTGGATTCATACGCTGTTTCTTGCCCCGTTCGGTGAAGGCACGCTGAACCGAATTTTCGGAATGGCCTTCGTCGCGACGATCGTCAGAGTCCTGAGCGATACCGTCATCATGCTCCGTAAGATGTTGAACTACCGCATCGAGTACAACGGAACCTTTCGTGTCCGCACCGAACTCTACGACAAAATGCAGGCGCTTAGCCTCGGCTGGCACGGTTCCCGATCGCAGGGTGACGCAATCTATCGGTTGAGCTACGACAGCCTCGGACCCTGGGGGGTGATCGATACGCTGATTGGCTCCACTGCCGCATCGGTGACGCTGACGGCGATGATCTGGATCATGCTGTCGCGCCACGTCCTTCTCACGGTGTTTGCACTTTCGTTCACGCCGCTTCTAATACTGGCGAATTGGTACTTCGAGGAAAGGATTAGGCGTCGAGCCCTCGAGTCGAAGCAGGTCGATGCGGTTATGACTTCAACCATGCAGCAAGCTATAGAGTCGATCGGGCTGATTCAGTCCTTCGGGCGAGAAGCAACGGAGTCGCGGCGCTTCGCAGGGGCGGTCGATCGCAGCGTCAATGCCTCCATGCGGCTCCATTGGCAAGAGAACCTCTATCCGCTAGCGGTTCAGGTAGTCTTTGGTCTGGGAAGCGGGGTAATCTTAGGCTACGGCGGATACCTAGTCTATCGCGACCAGTTCTTGCGTCCGGTGCCGGACGGCGTGACCATAGGCGATCTGATCGTATTCATGGCGTACCTCAATCAGTTCTGGGACCCGATCGGTTGGGTGTTGGGGTTCACTACTAAGATCCAGACGTTCGTAGCTGCCTGCGAGCGCGTTTTTACGGTGATCGACGAGCCTCCTGCGATCGCAGACGCGCCTGATGCGCGATCGCTTCCCGTCCATCCCCGCACACTAGAACTTTCCGACGTGAGCTTCGAGTACAACTCTGGGCAACCCGTCTTGCGGAACATCAGTGCTAGTATCGAGCCGGGTCAGATGGTGGCGTTTTTGGGCCCTAGCGGGACGGGAAAGAGCACGCTGCTCAATCTTTTGCCGCGCTTCTACGACCCGACATCGGGCAGCGTCCTCCTCGACGGTGTTGACCTCCGCACCCTTAAGCTGGCCGACGTTCGCAAACACATGGCGCTCGTCTCGCAAGGCAGCCCGCTCTTCCCCGGAACGATCGCAGAGAATATCGCCTACGGTCGCCCGGATGCTCTGTTCCAGGAAATTCGGGAGGCGGCGGTCGAATCCGGGGCTGCCGAGTTCATCGAAACCTTGCCGGAGCAGTATGATACTTTAATCGCTGAGGGCGGTAAGAACCTCTCGGGCGGACAGCGACAGCGTCTAGCTATCGCGCGGGCGCTCGTGACTAACGCTCCCATTCTCATCCTCGACGAACCCACGAATGCGCTGGACTTGAAGCACGAGCAGTGGGTCGTAGAGACGCTGCAACGTCTGCGCCGCAAAAGAACTATCATCTTGGTCACGCACCGACTCGAAACTGCCGTGGACTGCGATCGGATTTTTGTGATGCAGGAGGGCGAGATTGTGGAGTCTGGTACCCACGCCGAACTCCTTACCCAACAGGGACTCTACTACCGAATGTTGGGCTACGGTACAGTAAAATCAACAGGACTTACGCACAAACCCAGCATAGAGTAGGGGCACGACATGGCGAACTTATCTGACTCTTTTCAAAGGATTTTAGATTTTAGATTTTAGATTTTAGATTGAATAATTGACCTCTGTTCCCGGTTATTAAGGGGATGGAGGGTTCTAATAGTCAAACAGCAGACGGATCGCATTTTTGGTGAAAAGTCCGGAAGTGCGATCGATCGATTTTGGATTTTGGATTTTCGATTGAATAGTTGACCTCTGTTCCGGGTTATTAAGGGGATCGAGGACCCTAATCGTCAAACAGCAGACCGATCGCATTTTTGGTGAAAGTTCCGGAGGTGCGATCGGGTTTTACTCGCCCAAAAGCTACATACTTCTAAAAATCCACGGGCGATCGATTTCCCTCACCCGCCACCAAATCCCACAACACATCAATACCTAAACCGACATATTCTGTATCCTGATGGCGATCGATCCATTGCACGACAGCAGGCAAAACGTCACTAGATTTGAGACCCAACTTACCCAAGGCAGATGCTGCCTCACGACGCAGGAACTCATCCCCATCTTCCAGACTTAGTAGCAGAGGACTGATGACACTTTCTGAAGCATTTTCCAAGTTACCCAAGGCAGATGCTGCCTGACGACGCACCGACTCATCCTTATCTTCCAGACTTAGTAGCAGAGCATTGATGACGGCTTCAGAAGCCTTTCCCAAGTTGCCCAAGGCCTGTGCTGCGTGATAACGCACCGAGTTATCGCCATCTTCCAGACCTAGTAGCAGAGCATTGATGACAGTTTCTGAAGCATTTCCCAACCTGCCCAAGGTAGATGCTGCCAAGTAACGAACTGAGTTATCCTCATCTTCCAGACCTCGTAGCAGAGCATTGATGAGAGTTTCTGAAGCATTTCCCAACCTGCCCAAGGCAGATGCTGCCTCACAACGCACTGACTTATCCCCATCTTCCAGACTTAGTAGCAGAGCATCGATGACATTTCCTGAAGCATTTCTCAAGTTACCCAAGGCAAATGCTGCCTCATAACGCACTGACTTATCCCCATCTTCCAGACATAACAGCAGGGCATTAATGCCGACTTCTGAAGCATTTCCCAACCTGCCCAAGGCTATTCCTGCGAAGGAACTTACCGAGCGGTCGCTATCTTGAAGACGTAACAGCAGGGCGTTAATGACGGTTTCTGAAGCATTTCCCAACTTACCCAAGGTCTGTGCTGCACATGAACGTACCCAAGAATCCTCATCTTGGAGATGTAGTAGCATGGCACTAATGACGGTTTCTGAAGCATTTCCCAACCCTCCCAAGGCAGATGCTGCCTCACGACGCACAGCCTCATTCCCATCTTCGAGGCGTAGTAGCATGGCAGTTATGACAGCTTCTTTTTCCCCTAAAGCTGCTTGATATTTCCACAAGCGATTTTCATCAATGCCCCTTGCTTTCAAAAGTTGCAAAGTTTGCGCCTCAAACTCAGTCTCACTCATACTGCAAAGGATTTGCAAAACCTCAGAGCGAACCCTCTCACCAACCAGTTCCTCATCCCTTACCTCCAACTCAACCAACTTCTCCAAAATCTCCCCAGTTAGACTGGAATCTGCCACCTTTAACTCTTTAATATTTTCAGCAAGACAACTGCCAGCAAAAAATAAATCGCGGTGCAACCATTGCTCATGCTCGCTTTTCACAGCCAAAATTGCCCGCAGCGCTTTCGCCGCTTTCTCCGGTTTTTTTTGTTGAGCAATCAACAACAGCAACACTTCCCGCCAGTGGGGGTCATGCAAATGCTCTCGAATATGATTGAGAACAATCTCAAAATCATCCTCATCATCTGCCTGAGAGCCGATATCCTGAGCGCACAAATATTCTTGAAAAGTCTTGTGTACAAAAGCGTACAAATCTTGTCCTTGTTCGTTGAGCAATCCCGTCCGCTGTTGAATAAAATTAACAAATCGTTTAGCTTCCTCTTTTGCTTGGAACCGTTCAACCTGTTTTTTGGTTTTAATATTCTGAGTTAACTGATCTAACAAATCATCCTTGACAATCAGCGTCCCGCCTTCAGGATTATCCGTACTACCCTGAGTGTGAATCCAATAGGCGAGAATTTCCATCAGCCGCCGTAAGTCGTCTGCCTCTAAATATTTGAATACCGACTTCTCTGTCATGTTTTTGTGAGCATCCCAATTCTTTAACAGTGTCTCCACAGCTTTTTCATAAAGCTCATGGCGTGCTCTCGGCAGTACACCTTCATCGCGGTGAATCAAAGCAATGATTGTCAGCAATAGCGGATTTCTCGCCAACAATTTAATTCGATCATTTCCATCCAGAGCTTTCTTAATGCTATCTTTGCGGCGTTGAGCTTCTGCCGCATCTGGAACGCGGCTGTCGTACCAGTGATTAATAAACTCATCAACCTTAGCATCATCAAACAGTTGTAACTGATAGTGTTCAAACTCCGAAGTATTAAAAAAATCCCGTTTGTAACCAGCAGGGCGAGAAGTAATAATTGCCAGATTTTGATGATACTGCCCCAAAAAACTCTCAATGTACTGCACCACCTCATAGCGCTTGGATTCTTCCACAACCTCATCCAATCCATCCAACAAAATCATCGCCCTACCGTCTGCCAGCCAATACTCAAAGAAGCCTTCGGGCAGCCGTTTCACGGACATAGTTTTCTCGGCAAACTGGCGGGCATAGTCGAGGATATTGATATCTGAAAGCCTAGCAAAATCCCGAATTTTAATCAAAATCGGCAAGCAATCTCTCCCAGAATCCCAGCCGAGTTTTTCTGGATTGTCCTGAGCCAACATCACCGCAAAAAAGCTCAGTAAAGTTGTCTTGCCAGAACCAGGAGCGCCCAGCAACACAAATTTATTTGAGTGATTTTGATTCAATAATTGTGATGCTAAAAACTTTCTCCCAAAGCGAGCTTGTCTCTGCATCTGTTGCAGGTTTTTGCCTTCTTTCAATTCTTGGATATCCAAGCGACTATAAATATTTACCTCTTCCAAGACATCCGGCATCACAAAAATCTGAGCCAATTTTTCGGATTTTTCGATTTCCTGACCTTCGACAGCAATGCCAGCAAATTTAACATCATCAAACCAGTTAGCCACTTGCTTAAAGTAGTCGGCTTTGGCAACCTTAAAATTTAAATAACAATTAGTTTTCTCGAAATAGGTTTTTGCAAAAACATCCAGCCAACCCTCCAGTTTTTCTGGCATGAATCTGTCTTGAATTCTCTCGTTTTCTGCGACTGTCGCATAAAAAGCTGCAACTAACAACTCAACTTGAGGCATTCCTTGGTTGTGGAAAGGTTTCTGAAGTTCTGCAAGTGCGGCGCCGGTAAAGAATTTTTCGAGAAAATTTTCGACTAAGCCCTGTTCGCAAGGATAGAATAATTCACGGGTTTTATTGGCAGTTTCAATACCACAAATCCAAGCTTTTTGAATATCGCTGGGATTGAGTCTTTTCATGGTTTCTTTGAATGCTGTTTCTGCAAGTTTAGCCGCGATTGTTGGTGCTATTTTTTAAATTCCTAATAAGGCTAATGCTCCGATTTCAAGTGTCATGGTAATTTTAAAAATTTTTGCTTAATTTTTTAGTGTTAAATGGTGATACGGAACATCAGCTAAAACACCAATTTCATCTCGTTTAGGTTGAAAAGGATATCGCCTACTATTAAACATTTTGAGTTTGTTTCTGCTCTATTTCTAGTAACTGCGTCAATTGCTCTGCTGCACTATTAGAAGTATGCACTGAATATATAATTTCAGCAGATTCATTACCCATTACAATTCCTTCTTCTTTCGCCAATTCTGCTATTAAGAATAGCATCATTTTAAATTTATCAGCACGGGATAATTGCTGAAGTTTGGTTAATAATTCAAGATTTGACATAAAACGCTATTGAATTCATTTTTCTATTTTACCATGACTTTGAAATTTAAACCACTCCATAACAGCAGTGTCAATCCCTAATTCCTGAACAGGCAAGATGCCTGTTCCACAAGAGATTTATCTTTTTGTTGTATTAATTTTAGCAACAGGCAAGATGCCTGTTCCACAAGAGATTCATCTTTTTGTTGCATTAATTTCAGCAACAGGCAAGATGCCTGTTCCACAATCAAATTCATTCTTTGTGGAACAGGCATCTTGCCTGTTCTTGAGAATGGTGTAAGATGTCAGATTAACCCTAGTTTGAAACAGGTCTGGGCACTTCGTAAGTCAAAAAGTCATAGGCCATTTTCGTATTCGGAAAAATTGCCTGAGCTTCCTTGAGCAAATCATCCAGAACGATCGCATTCCCCGGAGCGTAACGCGGGCTAAAATGCGTCATAATTAGCTGTTTCGCCCCAGCGATCGCAGCCACTTGAGCCGCCATAGTCGAAGTTGAATGGAGGCGATCGAAGGCCATTTGAGCATCTTGATGAGCAAAAGTAGCTTCATGCACCAACAAATCAGCATCCTTCGCCAATTCCACCGCCCCGTCACAAAAAACCGTGTCAGTACAATACACAAACTTGCGCCCGATTTGATCCGGGCCGCAAAAATCCGAACCTTTAAACAGTCGCCCGTCCGATAACTTTACCGTCTTTCCTTGTTTCAATTGACCGTAAAGCGGCCCCGAAGGAATACCCGCAGCCTGAGCTTTTTCAACATCAAAATGTCCCGGACGGTCTTTCTCAGTTACTCGATAACCAAAAGCAGTAACTCGGTGTTTCAAAAGACCGCAGCTAACAATATATTCATCATCTTCATAGATGACACCCTCGTGACTTTTGTGCACCTTAACCGGGTAAGAAAAATGAGTTTGAGAATAGCGAACGCCAGCTTGCAAATATTCTTCAAGTCCCGGAGGCCCGTAAAGATCGATGCGCTTGACATTCCCCGCCAAACCGCAGCTAGCCAGCAAACCCATTAAGCCGAAAATATGGTCGCCGTGCAGGTGAGTGATGAAAATGCGGCTCAGTTGGCTGACTTTTAGGTCGCTGCGGAGAAACTGGTGCTGAGTTCCTTCGCCGCAGTCAAACAGCCAGAGTTCCGCTCGCTGGGGCAAGCGCAGGGCGATGCTGGAAACGTTGCGCGATCGCGTGGGGACACCGGAGCTAGTTCCGAGAAATGTAATCTGCAAGAGTCAAATCACCTCAATTAAGTCTTAAAAAATATGTTACATATATCCAGAGTGCGGCAAATCCGACATACAGGAAATAGTCGCAGCCAGGAACCGGCATAAATCGCTGTTCCTGCGAACATCTAGTTGCTAAAATCATTTTCGACAACGGCACAGAGTGCCAAACCCAATTCTAACGTTTTCTTTCTTTCGTTCCTCTTCCTTTTTCCCGAACCCCAGCTTCCCCTTAAAACTTGTCAAACATATACAGCATAAAAGGAAAATTTTCAAATGCAGTCAGGAGTATTTTTTGCTTCCGTTCTTTCGACATTAAAAAAACGCTACTTTTGGATTTCGTTGTTGTTTTGGCTGGTAATGGTAGCCCCAGCCCAGGCAGCGCTGATCTTGCGAGTAGCCGTACAAGACGGGGCAAGTCAGGTAAAAGTCGGCAGTTCTACCAAAGCAGCAATCCGCGACGGTAGCGGGCGCAATTTGGGCGAACTCTCGGCAAACAGTTCTCAGTCGGCTCAATTTCGATCGGGAAAAGTGGCTGTCGGTCGCTGGGCAGCCAACCAAGTTTGGATCGAGCCGACCGGGAACGGTTATGTTTGGATTGGCGATCGTTGGTATCGGGGACGCACGCTTCTAGTTCCTCAAAGAGGAGGCTTGACTGCCGTCAACTACGTCGATATCGAACAATATCTCTACAGCGTTCTCGGCGCCGAAATGAGCGGCAATTGGCCTCAAGAGGCTTTGAAAGCCCAAGCAGTCGCCGCCCGTTCCTACGCTATCCACCAGCGCCTCAAAAGCCAAACCGACCTTTACGACGTGGACAACACTCAGTCTTCGCAGGTTTACAAAGGACTGCAAACAGAATCTACTGGGACTTATGCCGCAGTCGATGCAACCGCCGGTCAAGTTCTCGCCTACAACGGTCAGATTATTTTAGCCGCTTTCCACTCTGCCTCTGGGGGACATACTGAAAATGTCGAGGATGTTTGGACGGAACCTCTGCCTTACCTGCGTGCTGTTCCTGACTTCGACCAAGGGGCGCCGGTTTACCAATGGAAAGAAAGTTTTTCCCGGGCTCAAATCAGCAATAGGATTTCTGGCGTGGGGAATGTGATCTCGATGAAGCCAGAACGCACTACTGCTCACGGCAGCGTTTTGAGGATGAAAGTAGTCGGAGATGGCGGTTCTAGGGTCATGACTGGCGCAGATTTACGCCGGGTTCTAAATTTGAGGAGTACCCGCTTTACTGTGATTCCTCAGTACGCGGGCGGTGGGAACGGCAGTAACCGCGGTCAAGCTCCTACCGGTTTTCAAGTTGCTGGCAAAGGTTTCGGTCACGCTGTAGGAATGAGTCAGTGGGGGGCATACAATTTGGCCAGGCAGGGATACGGCTACCAGCAGATTTTGTTGCACTATTACCGGGGTACTACTTTGGCTAGAATTGCAGTGCAGTAACTCCTAGAAATAGAGAAGGAAGAAGCGGGAAGAAAGAAGGAAGTTCGGCAACGGATTCTGTAACGGATGTAACGGATGTCAGGAAGAAGGCGGAAGGAAGAAGGCGGAAGGAAGAAGGGAAAAACAGCTATTCCTGTATCCGCGACTTCCGTGTCGTGGATACAGGAAATTGGGAAGGCGGAATTGGGAATTGGGAATTAGGAATGACTAATGACTAATGACTAATGACTAATGACTAATGACTAATGACTGATGACTAACTACCTTAAGGATTGCTATGAAAAAGTGGGAGTATCTATTTGTGGATGCGAATATGTATCCTTTTGGCAACAAGCTGATTAGTTTATATGTAAACGGTGAAGAACTGCGAGATTGGAAACAAGGCTCGCTGCATCTATTTGTCAATCATTTGGGGGAGGATGGATGGGAACTTGTGGCTATGGATCACGACTCGAAGTATGACCAAAATTCTTTGGTTTTTAAACGCCCTAAGGCTGTTAAAAAAAAAGTAGGAGTATAAAAAATAATGACATCAATAAAGATTGACGTTTTCCACCATTTTTAGCAACGGGCTTTTAGCCCGTTCCCCAACAAAGATATTTTATTGTGGAACAGGCCTCATGCCTCTTCTTGAAAATGGTGCCCGATTTTAGTTCAACCTAACTTAACAACGAACAACTGTTTTTTGTTATTAGTATTACAAGTTGTCCGAGCGATCGATCCTGCGCTGCCATTCGGCATCTATTTTTGCTGACTGTTCTAGTTCTTGTTGGGTTAATTCGGTTTCTGTTGTATAAGCTAAGTCTTCTCCAGTCAAAACGTTTTCTGCTGCAAATTCCCGGGCGTAAGCAAGTTTTTGGAGCAAGTTGGGATCAGGTTGGTTTAATAACATTGCTCGCTGCTGACGCTCTTGATTGCGGGCTTCTATCCGGCTATTTTTCCACTGAATCCAGAAGTAGCGAATTAAAGGAATTGTCAGAAATCCGACGCCGTAAATCAGGATCGTTGGATAAATAGCGCTGACGAAACCGATAAATCCACTTGCGATCGCACTATTGCTTAATAGATTTCCCAAAACTAGGGCACCGACAAGATTGAGGGCTCCTAACCCTGCTGCGAGCATGATTTGGCCGGAATTGGCGTTGCTGAAACGCCACAGCATTTCTCGCAAATAAGCTGCTACTGGTTCAGAATTTCTCTCGGTGGCTGTGGTTTGCAATTGCGGAAAATGGTAGACTATTTGCCCTTGGGGACTGACTTCGGGGCGGCCGTCAAAACGAGCGAGAGCCGGTAGCATATATTCTTCGTATTCTCGGGCGTATCCCTGTCCGAGATGGTCGAGATATGGGGCAATTTGTTCGGCGACGACGGCGCCTCGGTTGTTGCGAATTGCAGTGGCAATATCGCTCCACTTGCGCTCTTCTAAATTGTGATTTGGGTTGCCGTCTCCAAAGATAAAGGAGAAAACTGCTTCCAGAAAACTCATCTGGGGCTTTTGACCAGTTAAGCGCGATCGCTGCTGGTAGTAAGGTTCGTCATGGTTCCAGTAAAATATCCAGAATAAGTCGTTCCAGAAGTAGGGAAAAAAGAAAAAGCCGCCGCCTCTGCCACCGCCCCCGCCGCCACCTTCTCCTCCTCCCCCGTTATTGCTATCGCTGCTGGAGAGTAAAAGCGTGATAGCAACAAAAATTAAGAGAATAGAAGCTACCAGCACTATGCCAAAAGATATCCGAATCAGGTAAAATAGTATCCGCCAGATTTTTTGCCACCATTCCTGCAACTGCAAGCGCAAGAATTTGTTTCGCAAAATATCTCGAAAGTTTTTGGGAAATAGGTAGGCAATGTCACCGGATTCTGCTACTTGCAGGTTGCCGCCTGCTTCGGAGGCGAGGGTTAACAGTTCTCGCTGGGCAAAATTGACATCTAATCCAGCTTTTGCCGCCACGTCTCCAACCGTAACGCGGTAGCCAAGTTGTTCGACGGCTTGCATAATGGTGGGATTCGGAGCCATAGGTTTCTCTCTGTGAAAATTACCCGGTTATTTTTATTATATATTGCGGGAATTCGAGCTGGTTTTGGCGATCGGGTTTCTGATTTTTTTTGAAGCTGCCCTTGACTTTGGGGCAAAATATTGCTAGTGTTTTGCCGAATAACTTTTAAGTGTTGGCTAAAATCGGATAGCTTAATAAAACTTTGTGATTGAATTTCTCGTCGGCATTTGCTTTTGCTTGTTTGCCAAAAGGGGCAACGGCGGGGGATTGGGGGGACAGTTAGTAGGGTACGGTGCGCGATCGCCCGTAAGCGTTGCTTGCACAAGAGGATAGCCCCTGCACCCTACAGCATAACTTTTCCTTTCTGCACGGTTTTTTTTAAGTTTTGTGTAGAGTGCGAGAGATAGGTTAAAGAAATCTAGTTTTTTTGCAAGTCTTGCAAGAGTTATATAAAATAGATAGAGCTTGCGCGGGTGTTAAACCCAAGGGCGTGTTTTAAGGTTCGCACTTGCGATCGACTAAACTTGTTAGCGCCCTCAACACAACGGCCAACTGAAACAGTTGCGCAATTATTAATAGGAAAACTTTACAGGCTAATTTTACTGATTAGCCACTAACCAAAGAATCGCATATGCCAAGAAGTCAACGCAACGATAACTTTATTGACAAAAGTTTCACGGTAATGGCTGATATCATCCTCAAGATTATGCCGGCCAAAAAGCAGGCGAAGGAAGCTTTTGCTTATTACCGGGATGGTATGTCAGCTCAAGCAGATGGCGAATATGCTGAAGCGCTGGAAAATTATCAGGAAGCGCTGAAGCTGGAGGAAGATCCTTACGATCGCAGTTATGTCTTGTACAATATGGGGCTGATCCATACTAGCAACGGCGAACACGATAAAGGTTTGGAATATTACAGCGAAGCCCTGGATCTCAATCCGAGAATGCCGCAGGCCCTGAATAATATTGCTGTGATTTACCACTATAAAGGGGAAAAAGAAAAGGAAGCTGGCAATCTTGAAGCGGCGGAAGGCCTGTTTGATAAAGCGGCGGATTATTGGAAGGAGGCTATTCGCTTGGCACCGAACAATTACATTGAGGTGCAAAATTGGCTGAAGACGACAGGCAGATCGCAGATTGATGTGTATTTTTAACTATGATGGGAATGGGGCATAGGGCATGGGGCATGGGGCATGGAGCATAGTTAGTAGTTAGTCGTTTCTCTAATAACAAATAACAAATAACAAATAACCAATTCCCTATGCCCAATTCCCCATGCCCAATTCCCTGTTTGCCCAATTCCCAATTCCCAATTACAGATTTTTATGATAGACAGAGAAGAAGTTCGGAAAGTAGCGAATTTAGCTAGATTAGAATTAACACCTGAAGAAGAAGAGCAGTTTACCAGTCAACTGAACGGTATTTTGGATTATTTTGAGCAGTTGAGCGAACTGGATACGAGTAATGTGGAGCCGACAACGCGGGCGATCGATGTTAGTAATGTGATGCGATCGGACGATTTGCAACCTTTTGCTAACGGAGAAAGTATTTTGCAGGGAGCTCCCGATCGCGATGGGGAGTTTTTTAAAGTGCCTAAGATTATGTAGGGTTCCCGCGGCGCACCTAACTGAGGAAAATCTCTTGAGGGGCTGGCTCCCATGCCAACTCCACAACCAGATTAAATTAACTGTCGAACAGGTAATAACTAAGCCCGGTAAAAGCCACCCCACAAGCAGATTAAACTGATAGCAACCCACAACCATCTCACTCATAGAGATAAATCTGTAACGTTCATTCTTGGGGTGACAAATAGTCATGTACATATTAATTGGTGGAGCAGGAATGATGGGGCTGGGTTTAGCCCAGCAGCTATTAAAACTCGGTCATACGGTGGCAATCATCGATGCCGACCCGCTTGCGTGTCGCTTTGCTCGCGAAAAAATCGGAGTGATGGCATTTGAAGGCAGTGCGGTGAGTACAACGGTTCTTCTGGAAGCGGGAATTAAACAAGCAAACGCAGTCGTTGCAGCACTCGGGGATGATGCACTGAATTTAGCGCTGATCACCCTATCCAGGAGCTATGGCATTTCCCATATTGTGGTGCGAATGCGCGATCGCGAATTCCTGGAAGCCTATCGGCTTGCCGGATCCAGTCACATCATCAGCACTATTGATTTGGCAGTTGCATCAATGGCGAATGCGATTGAATATCCCCAAATCGAGTCGATGATGCACTTTGAATACGGGCAAGTCGAGGTACTAAAGCTGCCAGTTCCAGGCGATTGCAAGGTGGCAGGTCGCACCGTTGCTCAAATTGCTCAAGACCCTCGTTTTCCAACAGGTTCGCTGATTATTGGTTATCAATGCCATGCCTGCGCCAATCTGGAGATTCCAAACGGCAATACTGTTCTTGAAGCAGGCTCTACCATCTTGGTCGTCACCCGTCCAGAGCTAGTTCACCAGATGATTGATTACCTCGGCATTCGCGCTAGTCATCTGCCAACTTTAGAAGTTTCTCATCCAAATCTTTGATGTAAGGATGAACCAGATCCTCTGGGACAATTCGCTTGCGCAGGGCATCGCTAACTGCTCCTTTTTCTGCTAGAAGCAATCGCCGTCGAATCGTATCTAGCCCGCTGCGATCGCCCTGTACTTGCCCTGCCCGATGTTTATTGTAGAGATCGCGCAGCACTCGCTCAGAGTGTGCTACTCGTGCTTGATACGATGCCCATAGCTCCTCGTAAACTGCCTTCGGCAACACGCCAGATTTCAGCAAACTATCTAGCTCATCTTGAGCCGCTTTGGAAGCGATCAACTGAATCTGTAACTGCCCAGCTTCCTGCATTACATCAGAAACACGGCTAATTTTTAGTCGTTTTACCATCCACGGTAAACTTAATCCCTGTCCGACCAAGGAGAATAAAACTGCACCGAACACCAGGGCAATGATGTTATCCCGTCCTGGTAGGGTCAAGGGAATCGTAACAGCTAAGGCCATTGAGAGAGACCCTTTAATATTCCCTAAAACCAAAATGTGCTGCCAGCGTAGCGGAATGGGGCGATCGAACCAACGCAGCCCCGCTAATAACAAATAGACCGAGAGAATCCGTCCCAGTTGATAAGCCAGAATGACGAATAAAATGGATGGCAAAATTCTCCACACCGTTAGCGGGTTAATTTCAATTCCAATCAGCAGGAAAATAAACGTATTGACGCCAAAACCAGCGTATTCCCAGAAACTCAGCAAGGTAATCCGATCCGAGGCAGACGAACTGCGAGGCAGCCCAAGGTTGCCAAAAACAAGTCCGGCGATGACCACCGCCACCGCGCCCGATACGCCTAAAAATTGTCCGATTTGGAAGGTTCCCAATGCGAGAGCGACGGTTAGCAAAAGGCTACTCAACGGATCGTTTAAGCGAACAAATATCGGCACGCTCAAGTAACCTAAAACACCCCCGACCACTGCCCCACCTAAGGCAACCACGAGCAGTTCCTTCACGCCTTGTATAGCGGTGAGAGAGCCTGTCGCATAAATGACTAAAACCAAATTAAATGAAATTAGAGCAGCCGCATCATTGAACAGAGTTTCTCCCTCAACAATGGTGGACAATCGAGAAGGCACGCGGATGTCTTTAAAAACCGCGATCATCGAGACTGTATCAGTGTTTGCCAGAATGACTCCGATCAGCAATGCCGGAATCCAGTCTAGCCCCAGCCCAAATTTAACCAGAATAGCGATAATTGCTGAGGAAAAGATCGAGCCTGGACCCGCCAGCAGGGCGATCGGCTTAAAGGTGCTGCGAAGACGGCTGATATCCGTATTGATAGCTGCTTCAAAAATCAGAATTGGTAGGAAAAGATTTAATACTAAAGAGGGGTCTAAACCAATTCGACGCGACAAGAGCTCCGTAATGGGCAAGCCTGCTAACACTAAGCCCGTCACGTAGGGAATTCGCAACCGTTGGGTTACGAGTGCAACAAAAGTTGCAATCAGCAGCAGAATGATCAAAATGATGACCAATTCAGGAATGGCTCCTGCCGTTTGGCTATTTGTAGCAGGAGCGCTGCCCAAGGGAGGTGCTTGCGCTACAATCGACTCGATCGCCGATACTCCTCTCATAAACTCGGTTTCCTCAAATAAATTGACAGATTAACTACGGTTTTAGTCTACACGAGACGGTTCACTCTGCTGTAGACGTAACTGCAATTTATGGGGTGTTTTTGGATGAATGCCGATCGAGCTGAAACAGGATTTCTGGGTTGGTTGGGCGATCGCCCCGATCGTCCCGCAGCTCTTGTTGGGACCAAACTACCTCACCAAGACAACAATCTGATATCGCTGCGATCGTCAATACCTCCTGTTGACCCCAAACTGCCTTAGAAAAGCAACAATCTGATACTGAGCGTAAAACCTCACACTGCTCTCGAAGCTAGTTTCCTACTAGAATAGATTGGCTGTCAGATATAGCAATCCTTGCAGGAGTCGTAAATTTTTTACCCCACCCCAACCCGACCCGAAGCCGCTCGCTCGGGAGTAAGAAATTCACTTTTGATGCGAGGATTGCTATAGTAATCAGTTTATTCACTTTTGGGAAATAGTTACGACAACCGATCGCACCATAAAATCTCGCTGGCTTTTCGCCCTTTGGCAATTGGCGATCGTTTCGCTCAGCCTGGTTGTCATTTTTGCTCTTGCTGATTGGAGTCTGGATGCACTGGATTTGGGAGGACTTCAGCAGCGGAATGGGGAACGTGTTGCTGGATTTCTGCCCTTCTTGTATTTCAGTGTCGAAACATTTTTCCGAATTGGCTGTGGCATTCAAACTCCAGTGGGATTAGCTTGGGCAATCGTCACTTTAGAGTCGATGAGCCATTTCCTAATCGAAGTCGTCTTTATTGCTCACATGGCTACTCTAGGATTGCATAGATTCATGTCGCTGAGCGATCGCACGCGCCTTGAAAACACGTTGAATCGTTTTTAGATTGCACTTGTTCTGGTAGCTCTGGATGATTGCAAAACCCTTACAGGATGCTAATTCCTCACTCAGCTGATTGAATAGAGATTGACCTGGGATCAGTCCAGCTTGTTGCTCAATGCTTGAGAAACGACAAAGTACGCATACAAATAACGTATGTTGAGTCATTAGAGTGATATTTTTAATACAGTGCTTTAACTAGCGCTCCTGACGGAATTGATGCTGACAAATTTTCAATATCGTCCTTGAAATAAAATAAAAACGGAGAGGCAATGGTAAAATCAGTAGCCTTTTTCTCTGTGTTAATTCAGCTTTGCCTTGTTCTTTTGTTTAATAAACGGATGGATTAATGTAAGGATTTGTCCTCTACCGTCTAGATAAGTTCGCAACCTAGAATTCAGAAGTTGGTGTGGTATAAATCAGGTTAGCCTTAATTGTTCGATACTGATTATTTCAGCATTTTCGCAGGATAATTGTCTTGTTCTCAGTTGAAATTTTGCCCATTTTTTTCCTACCTGTTCGTAGCATTTAGTCGGCGTGATAGGCAGATCATTCAAATAGAAAAAAGTAACTTTGTAGAAATATTTCAACAAGAATGCGGTTTCACTTGCAGGATTATACAGCGGTTTCCGCTGTTACGCTGAACAATAAATATAAATAAAATTTCATTAAAAATTTAGGAATCCAAGTTAAAATTATTCTCCGTTCTATCAAGACGACAAATTATCAATAATTAGGAAAAACGATAGATTTTGCATTCAATTAAGTTACATTATAAAATCTTTGAATCTGGTTTAGTTACTGCTGTTATTGTATAGCGGTTCTCAAAAAAGTGAGGTATGCCCTATGCCCTATGCCCTATGCCCACGGAGGCCTATGCCCTATGCCCATGAGTACCTCATATGAGAGCTCGAAAGGCTATACCTCCTCTTTCTGAGAAAAGCTCTATATATTCATATAGGCGGACAATTATTAGTTTGTTTTATATTGAGATTTATTAATTTTCACAAAATTTAAAAATGCTTAGATTATGCTTATTTGTAGTGCATTTAAAGATTTTTAAGAAATCCTACCATAAATATCAGTATACCTACTTAGAATACTGCCTGCTCTTCAATTTCTTATTAGTGAAATTACGCACATGACCACTAGCATTTTCGGTTACAACCTGAGCGAAGCCATTTACGAAAGTGTCAATACTATTATTTATCGCGCCACAAGACAGGTTGATAGAACCTCCGCGATCGTCAAAACCTTTAAGGCCGAGCATCCGA
The DNA here is from genome assembly GCF_036702495.1 of Microcoleus sp. C2D2. Lineage (NCBI taxonomy): Bacteria > Bacillati > Cyanobacteriota > Cyanophyceae > Oscillatoriales > Microcoleaceae > Microcoleus > Microcoleus sp. C2D2. The sequence goes on from NZ_JAUBTO010000002.1 coordinate 65,267, forward strand.
CAATCGAAGAAATTTCCCGCTTAAGACACGAACATAAAATTCTCAGACATTTAGAAAGTGAAGGAATAGTCAAGCCCATAGCCTTAGAAAACTATCATAACGGCTTAGCGCTGATAGTAGAAAATTTTAGCGGTCAATCTTTAAAAGATTTTCTCAAAAATCAATCCTTGGCTATAAACGCATTTTTCAAAATCGGCATTCAGTTAGCAAACACTCTGGGAGAGATTCATCATAGTAATGTGATCCATAAAGATATTAAGCCCCAAAATATCCTAATTAACCCAGAGACAAAAGAAGTAAAAATCATTGATTTTAGCATTGCTTCTCTCTTAGAGCGAGAAAATCAAACCGTCACCAATCCCAACTTATTAGAAGGAACTCTCGCTTATATGTCGCCGGAACAAACCGGCAGAATGAACCGCACAGTGGACTACCGCACCGACTTTTACTCCCTTGGTGTTACATTTTATGAAATGCTGACGGGTAAGCTACCTTTTTCCGCAAAAGACCCTCTAGAATTCGTTCACTGCCATATAGCTAAAGCACCAATACCACCGAAAGAACTGAATTCAGAAATCCCGGATGCAGTTTCTGATATCGTAATGAAATTATTATCTAAAACCGCTGAAGATAGATATCAAAGTGCTTTGGGACTAAAGGTTGACTTAGAAACCTGCCAGCAGATGCTTTCTTCAGGAGAGATTTGCCACTTTATTATAGGTCAACTAGATTCCTACAGCCAATTTCTGATTCCGCAAAAACTCTATGGACGGGAAAGAGAAGTTGCTAGTTTGCTAGAAGCCTTCGCTCGCGTCAGTGGTGGGAAAACGGAAATGATGCTAGTTTCCGGTTATTCAGGTATCGGCAAATCTTCCTTGGTTAATGAAGTTGATAAACCTATAGTCGGAGCACGAGGGTATTTTCTTTCTGGTAAATTTGACCAATTTAAGCGGAATATTCCTTACGCTTCTTTAATTCAAGCATTTCAAGGATTGATGCGGCAACTGCTAACTGAAAGTTCCGCTCAAATAGCAATTTGGAAAGCTAAAATTCTCGAAGCACTTGGTGCCAATGGGCAAATTATTATTGATGTTATTCCCGAAGTAGAAAAGATTATTGATCCACAGCCTGCCGTTCCGACCTTGGGACCGACTGAATCTCAAAACCGATTTAATCGAGTGTTTCAAAAATTTATACAGGTGTTTAGTAAAGCCGAACACCCCCTAGTGATATTTTTGGATGACTTGCAGTGGGCCGATTCAGCTTCGCTCAAGCTTATCCAGCTAATTATGACCGATCCAGATAGTAAATATCTGCTATTAATTGGGGCTTATCGGGATAATGAAGTCAGTGCCACTCATCCCTTAATTTATACATTAGAGCAAATTGAAAATACCAGGGCGATAGTAAATAATATTATCCTCCAACCTTTGGATATCTCTCATGTCAATCAATTAGTCAGCGAAACCCTTCGCAGTCAAATTTCCCAAGTTTTGCCCCTGGCTGAGTTAGTTTTTAAGAAAACCCAGGGAAATCCCTTCTTCTTAACTCAACTTCTCAAATCCCTTTATCAAGACAAACTCCTATCTTTTAATTTTGAGCGAGTTTGTTGGCAGTGGGATATCCAACTGCTTCAAGCCATTGATATCAGCGATAATGTCGTCGAATTGATGGTCAGCCAAATTCAAAAGCTGTCGTCCCAGACGCAGAATGTCTTAAAATTAGCTGCCTGTATTGGAGACCAATTCAGTTTAGACTTTTTGGCAATTGCTAATAAAAAATCTCAGTCAGAGACGGCAAGGGATTTATGGGAAGCGCTACAAGCTGGTTTGGTTCTCCCGCTAAATAATTCCTACAAAATCCCTTTGCTATTTGACTCGGAAACATCGACAGAAAATTCAACCGAGCAGTTTGATGTCATTTATAAGTTTTTGCATGACCGAGTGCAGCAGGCATCTTATTCTCTAATTCCCGACGAGCATAAAAAAGAAACTCACCTAAAAATCGGTCAACTACTACTGCATTCGACAACGCCTGAAGAACGAAAAGAAAATATCTTTGCGCTGGTTAACCAACTAAATTACGGAACCGATTTAATCACTTTGGAGTTGGAAAGATATGAGCTGGCAGAACTCAATCTGATCGCCGGACAGAAAGCCAAAGCAGCAACAGCTTATGAGTCGGCCGTCAAATATTTGAAGGTGGGTTTGGAACTGCTTGCGGAGGATAGCTGGGAGAGTCAGTACGATCTAACGATCACCCTCCATTTAGAAGCAGCAGAAGCCGAATTCATAACTACCAACTTTGAGCGATCGCAACAGTTGTCTGATGTCATCATCAAACAAGCAAAAACCCTCCTAGAAAAAATCAAAGTCTACGAACTAAAAATTCAGTTTGATATGGCTGAAAACCGAGCCCAATCAGCTATAGATACTGGTATTAGCGTTCTGGAAATGTTTGGCATTTCTCTGGAGCAAGAACCCCCTCAAACATTGATTATTGAGGATTTAGCCAATCTGCCACCAATGACAGATGTCGATCAACTTGCGGCGATGCGGATATTAACGAGCATCGTCATATCGGCTTATCTTGGCAATGGAGCTATGCTGCCACTAATTATATATACGATGATCGATTTGTCGATCAAGTATGGCAACTCGCCCGAATCTGCTTACGCCTACGTTTTCTATGGATCTCTTCTATGTGGACCAATGGGGGATATAGATTCTGGATATAAATTTGGCAAACTATCCATTGTTGTATTGGAGAAATTTGAGACTAACTCGCTCAACTGTAAAATTGGGTTAATATTTAATGCTCTTCTTAGATGCTGGAAAGATCATAGTAGGGAAACCCTAGAACCTTTGATTGATGCTATGCAAAGTGGCTTAGAAGTAGGTGATTTAGAATGTGGTTGTCACTGCCTGATCAATTATTGCTACATGACATTTTTAACCGAAAAAGAGCTAGAAAAAGTTGAGCGTGAACAAGAAAAATATGTGGCTATTACCATTAAATATAAGCAAGATTACGATACTTTTGCTATCAAAATTTACCAGCAATTAGTTAAGAATATTCTTGGCAAAAACTCAGAAAAATATCGGTTGATAGGTGACATTTTTAATGAAGAAGAAATGATACCGATGTTCCGAGAATCTAATAATGGTACTCTACTCTTTTTCTACTATGCCGCTCAAGCGATGCTCCGTTATTGCTTTAAAGATTACGAAGGTACAATAGTCAGTGCCAATTTAGTATCAGAATATGCCAGTTGCGGCGTGGGATTAATTCAGAATGCGCTCAGCAACTTCTACTATTCTCTTGCCCTTCTAGCACTGCATCCAAAAGTACAGCCAAGCCAGAAAGAACAATATTTAAGTGAAGTAGCAGCAAACCAAGAAAAAATGAAGACTTGGGCGTTTCATGCACCGAGTAACTTCCAGCATAAGTATGACTTAGTAGAAGCAGAAAAAGCGCGGATTTTGGGACAACCTTTAGAAGCTAGCGATTATTACGATCGCGCGATAGCAGGAGCCAAAGAACAGGGATATATCCAAGAAGAAGCATTAGCAAACGAACTGGCCGCAGAATTTTATTTTTCCCGCTCCAAAGATAAAATTGCTCGGGTTTATTTAACCGATGCTTACTACGGATATAGTCGCTGGGGAGCGAAAGCTATAGTCAAAGATTTAGAAGCCAGATATCCTCAAATATTTTCCCGGATAGCCAAGCCAGAAACTCAACGCAGCCAGGTCGTTATGAGCACTACCTCGACAGAGAGTGGAGGCTCGCTAGATTTAGCTACTGTGATCAAAGCATCTCAAGCTCTTTCTGGCGAAATTGTGCTGAGTAAGCTGTTGGCGAAATTGATGAAAATTGTAATTGAGAATGCGGGTGCTCAAAGTGGTATTTTCATTTTAGAAAAAGCTGGAAATCTACTAATTGAAGCTTACGGAACCGTAGATAACGATGTAGAAGTGCTGCCAACAATACCTGTAGAAAAAAGTCAGCAACTACCCATATCTTTGATTAACTATGTTGCCCGAACTCAGGAAAATGTTGTATTAAACGATGCGAGTTGCGAGGGAACCTTCACGGCGGATACTTATATCGTCAACCAAAAACCCAAGTCAGTATTATGTACTCCCATCATCCATCAAGGAAAACTTACGGGCATTCTTTACTTAGAAAATAATCTCACAACTGGTGCTTTTACTCCAGATCGTTTAGAAGTTTTACAACTTTTATCTTCTCAAGCAGCTATTTCAATTGAAAATGCCCGTCTTTATAACGATTTGGAAGCAGCCAACGCAAGTTTAGAAGCAAAGGTAGTAGAAAGAACGCAACAGTTACAAGAAAAAAATATCCATTTACAAAAAGCAGAAGAATTAGCAAAAGCAGCCAACTCTGCCAAAAGTGAGTTTCTTGCTAATATGAGCCACGAACTCCGAACACCACTTAATGGCATTTTGGGTTACACCCAAATCCTCAAACGACAAAAAAACTTAGCGGAGCAGCAAAAAGATGGTCTGAATGTGATTAGTCAGTGCGGCGAACACCTCTTAACCCTAATTAACGATATTTTAGACCTGTCCAAAATCGAAGCCAGAAAAATGGAAATTCACCTCAGTAATTTCCCTTTCTCGGAATTTTTGGAAGGCCTTGCTGAAATTTGCAATATTCGGGCAGAACAAAAGGGAATCTCCCTGATTTACGAGCCAATTACCAAACTACCTCTTGCCGTCGAGGGTGATGAAAAACGGTTGCGGCAAGTTTTAATTAATTTACTTGGCAATGCGATTAAGTTTACCGAACAAGGCGGAGTGGCATTCAAAGTAGGATATCATAATGGCAAGCTCCGGTTTCAAGTGGAAGATACCGGAGTTGGTATGGCACCAGAGCAATTGCAAGACATATTTTTGCCTTTTCACCAAGTAGGAGAGGCCAATCTTAAGATTGAAGGAACAGGATTAGGACTGGCAATTAGCCGCCAATTAGTCCAGATGATGGGTGGTGAAATAAAGGTGAAGAGTACATTAGGAAAAGGGAGCATTTTCTTCTTCGATTTAGATTTACCCGAGGTATCGGAATGGGCGACTAATGTAGCCAAAGCGAAGGCTCACGTCATCGTTGGTTTCAAAGGCGGAAAGCGAAAAATTCTCATAGCTGATGACAAGTGGCAGAATCGCTCAATAATTCTGGGAATGCTTGAGCCTTTAGGATTTGAAATTCTGGAAGCAACTGAGGGTCAGGACTGTTTAAACAAGGCGCAAGAGTTTAAACCCGATTGTATTTTAATGGACTTGATGATGCCAATAATGAGTGGCTTAGAAGCGACCCGCCGGATTCGCAAATCACAAGCTCACAGTAATTTAGTAGTGATTGCTACTTCGGCCAGCGTTTTTGATTTCGATAAACAACAAAGTGTGGAAGTAGGTTGCAATGACTTTATCCCAAAACCTATACGAATAGAGGAGCTTTTAGAAAAATTACGTACTCATTTAGGGTTAGAATGGATCTATGAAGAAAATTTAGAAGAAATTCGGAAAGCAGAAGCAGGACAAAAATCTCTAAGTTCTGAACTTGTAGCTCCACCTGATGAAGAAATCGCCGTTTTATTCAATCTGGCTATGATGGGCGATCTTCGAGCTATTGGGGAGCAAGCTACAAAGTTAGAACAACTCAATGAGCAATGGAGGCCCTTTGCTACCCATCTGCGCCATTTAGTGAAAGGGTTTGAAGAACAACAAATCTTGGAGTTTATTAAGAAATATAGGACTGCAAAATAATGAGTAACGAATTTCACGAACAAAGCACAATTTTAATCGTAGATGATACCCCCACTAATTTAGGTGTACTGTTCGATTTTTTGGCTGATTATGGCTTCAAAGTATTGGTAGCTAGGGATGGGCAAAGTGCTCTCCAGAAGGTCGAATATGCCGCGCCCGATTTAATTCTGTTGGATGTGCTTATGCCGGGAATAGATGGGTTTGAAACTTGCAGCCGTTTGAAAGCCAATGATTTAACGAGAGACATTCCCGTGATTTTTATGACGGCTCTTGCGGATACGGTGGATAAGGTTAAAGGTTTGAGTCTTGGTGCAGTGGATTATATCACTAAGCCTCTTCAGCATGAAGAGGTTTTAGCTCGCGTTAATGTCCACATGAAGATCCGCAACCTGTCGAAGAAACTCCTAGAGAAAAATGTGTGCTTGCAAGCAGAAATCGAACAGCGTGTCAAAGCGGAATCCTCGCTCTTGAAGCTGGCATCGGAGTTGGAAAGGCGAGTTGAGGAAAGGACGGCGGAACTTTTTCAATCCAATCAATTGCTCAAACAGGAGATTCAAGAGCGTCTGCAAGCAGAGGCGGGATTGCAAGAATCGGAAGCTCAATTACGAACCCAAGCTCAATGCTTAGAAAAAGCTTTTCGCGAATTGCAATTGACCCAAACTAAACTTGTGCAGAGCGAAAAAATGTCTTCTCTAGGTCAGCTTGTTGCAGGTGTAGCCCATGAAATCAATAATCCCGTTAATTTTATTTTTGGGAATCTTTCTTACGCCCATGACTATACCAAAAGTCTGATTGAACTCGTGAATCTTTATCAGCAGGAATTCCCCGTTTCTGGAGCAAAAATTGAAAATAAAATAGACGATATAGAACTGGAGTTTTTGGTTGAAGACTTGCCTAAACTGCTGACTTCAATGAAGGTAGGTGTAGACCGTATTCGCGAAATTATTCAGTCGCTGCGAATCTTCTCGCGCTTAGATGAATCTGAGATGAAACCAGTGGATATTCACCAGGGTATTGATAGCACTCTGTTAATTTTGCATAACCGCTTTAAAGGAAGGGGCGATCGACCTCCGATTGAGGTGGTCAGAGAATTCGGCAATCTGCCTTTGGTAGAGTGTTATGCTGGTCAGCTTAACCAGGTGTTTATGAATCTTGTCGTTAATGCTATTGAGGCCTTAGATGATTACAATGCGACGCGATCGTTAAGTGAAATTAAAGCCAATCCCTCTAAGATTGTCATTCGCACTGAAGTCACGGAAAGCAATCGGGTAGTAATCCAGATTAAGGATAACGGGTCTGGGATGACAGAAGATATCAGCAGACACCTATTTGAGCCATTTTTTACTACTAAACCTCTTGGGAAGGGCATCGGTATTGGGTTGTCAATTTCCCATCAGATTGTAGTGGAGAAACATGGTGGCCAGCTCAATTGTATTTCAGCTCCTAATCAGGGGACAAAGTTTATTATTGATATTCCTATTCACCAGCGAGTTTTAGCAAAAAATTTTATTACGATGTCTGAAACAGCTTTGGGAATTTCTTAGCGGCACTTAAACAAAATTTTACCCAAATAAATTCAAAACTGGCTTTATAGGCAGTAAATACGTCTATATTTTATTGCAACCAGCGCACAAATCTCTAAAATATAGCTGTTCTCAAAGCTGACAAAGCATCAGTACCCTGGAATTATATTGGTCGCAACTTAAGTCTTTTCTGCATAATTTTTTTCACCCACAACAAAAATAATTGATACATTAATTGCCGGATCGCTCGATTTAATCAATCCTCAATATCTAAAAAACTGGTTTACTAAATGCTGTTACTGTCATCTGTAAGCTTGCAATCTGCTGTATGTGGGTGCGATGCCTGCGGCCATTGGTGACAATTAAGCTTAAGTTCCCCGCTTCGCAGGGCTGTTTCATTCTCTTGTAGGGGCAGCGTATAGGGGCTGCCCCAATCCCACCAAACACCTGTACGGGCAATCCCTCCGCAGTTGCCCTCATGGATGGGGAGGGTCGGTATTCTTGGCACTACCCGACAAAACCCTGGTTTTCCTGAGAATGAAAAAGCCCTGAGTTTAAAAGGATACCGTTGGCGAATTCATCAAAGAGAAACCAGAGCTAATTGTCTTGTCTGGGAGTAGGGTAATCGTCTTTTCTGACCTTGAATTTAGGTAGCATCACAAACACGCCACGTCAGAATCTCCCAACGTTTAAGGACAGGTTCAGCAATCACGATCTCATTTTCTCTTGCCTCCATGACGATCAAATAATCTCCCTGGTTAAATCTGTTATTGTAAATTCTTGCTTGTTCTTCTGGCACCAACCATCCTTGAAGTGCGCCATACAGACCGCCAGCAGTTGCAGCAATCCCACTTCCAAAGAAAGTTGCTAAAATGCTTTCCACCGCTAATGCCTGACCGAGACCGGGAATTAGCAGGCTGCTGAGTCCAACAATTAAGGCTAGTGAACCTAGTCGTATGCTGCCTAAGATCGCGCCTACTTGTGCGCCTGCTGCTCTTGTGATTAAAATTTTCTGCACGCCCAGAGAGTCCAAATCATCATTGTCAGAAGGTTTAGCAATCACAGAAATCTTGTGCATGGGGAAGCCCTTGCTTTTTAGCTCAACTAGCGCCTGCTCTGCGTTTCGATGATTAGTAAATAGGCCGCTAGCACGTTTGAGATTTTGGTAATTCATGAGAGATATTTAATATTCAACGCTACAAAATTGGTCAATAGTGTGTAAAGCCGCTTGCAATAGTTGCATCACAAAAACCGCTTAGTTTAGAGGTGCAAAACGCTTTAACAAAGCTGACAAAGGAATCATTGGCAGTCCGAATCCGATACAAATTAAGGCTTGGATTGCGGTCAAAGCTTGAGTGTCGAATAACTGATTCATAATGCCCCATTGGCTAAACAGGAATTGGAGAATGAAAATAGCCCCAATGCCGATCGCCACCGCATAGCCAACTGATTCATCTTTACCGCGCAGTTTGGCGGCGATCGCCGGAACAAAGCGACTGATGCTTAACAGGTAAAAAGCTTCGGCCGCCACCAATGCTTGAATTGCCATCGTCCGGGCTAGAGCTTCATTGCCTGTGGTTTGGACGATCCATTCAAACATCCCAAAGATCGCAATCCAGTTAAATACCGAAACTGTCAGAATCCGAGCGGTCAGCCTGCGAGACAGAAGCGGTTCATTGGCAGGTCGAGGCGGCTGTTGCATGACATCGGGAGAGGGCGGCTCAAATGCCAACGGTAAGCTCAACGCAACTGAACTGACCATATTCAGCCAGAGAATTTGTACTGGCAAAATGGGTAGTGGGGTTGCTAGAAGTACGGCAATCAAGATGGTCATGGACTCTCCACCATTCACGGGCAGGATGAAGGCGATCGCCCGCAGCAGATTCTTATAAACCGTGCGTCCTTCCTCAACTGCTTTCTCGATCGAAGCAAAGTTGTCATCCGTCAGAATCATATCTGCGGCTTCTTTTGTGACTTCAGTGCCCGTGATGCCCATCGCTACCCCAATATCAGCTTGCTTCAGGGCGGGAGCATCGTTAACCCCATCTCCAGTCATCGCCACAATCTCGCCCTTAGACTGAAGTGCTTCGACAATGCGCAGCTTTTGTTCTGGTGCGACACGAGCAAATACACAGCTTTGTTCGACAGCATTGGCTAATTGCTGCTGATTCATTTGAGCGAGTTCTTGACCCGTAAAAACGGGAGCCTCTTGGGTTTGATTTAGTCCCATTTGGTGGGCGATCGCTGCTGCTGTTTTGGCGTGGTCGCCGGTAATCATCTTGACCTGAATTCCCGCAGACCGACAGGCTTGAATCGCTTGAATCGCTTCGGGGCGGGGCGGGTCGATCATACCTTGCAGACCCAGAAAAGTTAACCCTTGCTCAATATCAGAATGCTCTATTGAAGATTGAGAAGCGGGTACAACTTTCTTGGCAAGTGCCAGAACTCGTAACCCTTTTTTCGCCATTCTCTCCACAGTTTGCTCGATCGGCGCGGGGTTGAGGGCGATCGCCTCTCCCTGTTCATCGAGCATCTGGCGACACCGCTGGAGAATTGCCTCAATTGAACCCTTGACATAAATCAACCGTTGTGGGCGATCGTCATGTAAGGTTGCCATGTATTGAAACTGAGATTCAAACGGCAGTGTATCGAGCCGGGTAAGCGCTTCCTCGAGTTTCTCAGCAATTAACCCCGCTTTTTGGGCTACCGCAACCAGCGCCCCTTCCGTTGGACTACCGATCGCAGTCCAGTTCCCATCTTGCACATCTAGATAAGAATCGTTGCACAACAGTCCTGCTTGCAGGCATTCATATAAAGCAGGTGCGTTCGCCAGGTCAACCGAGTGTCCGTTTACAGAAATTTTCCCGTCTGGTGCATATCCTCCACCGCTAACCCGATATCGCTTTCCACCGGCATCGATCTCTTGAACAGTCATTTGATTCTCTGTCAAGGTTCCGGTTTTGTCGGAACAAATCACGGTGGTGCTGCCCAGCGTCTCAATTGCCGGAAGTTTGCGAATAATGGCGTGCTGCTTTGCCATTTGGGAAACTCCGATCGCCAGTGTCACCGTTAAAATCGCGGGTAAGCCTTCAGGAATTGCGCTGACGGCAAGCGCCACAGATGCCTTGAAGACCTCAACCCAAGAAAATCTCTGGGCAATGCCTGCGACAAAGGTGAAGGCAGCCAAACCTAAAATGACATAGAGCAAGGTTTTGCTAAATTTGTCAATTTTGCGGCTCAGTGGCGTTTCCAGTGTGCTGCTTTGCTGCATGAGTTGGGAGATGTGTCCGGTCTCGGTCAAGTCACCAATGCTGACGACGAGTCCGCGTCCCTGTCCAAAGGTTACCAGGCTTCCGGTATAGGCCATGTTCGTGCGATCGGCCAGTGCAGCGTCTGCCTCTAGCGCCTGGGATTGCTTCTGGACCGGGACAGATTCTCCCGTTAAGGCTGACTCATCGACTTGTAAGTCACGGACTTCGATCAGCCGCAGATCCGCAGACACTTTATCCCCAGAAGACAGCAAGACGATATCGCCAGGAACCAGTTCGCTGGATGAAACCACTTGCTTTTGACCGTTGCGGAGAATGGTTGCCTCAGTTGCAACAGATTTTGCTAAAGCGGCGATCGCATTCTCTGCCTTTGACTCTTGAACGAAACCAATGGTGGCATTCGTCAGAGCAACCCCAAAAATTACCGCTGAATCAATCCACTCTTTCAGAAATGCTGTCACTATGCCAGAGGCTAACAAAATGTAGATTAGCGGCTGATTCAGTTGCTGAAAAAATCGCAACCAGGCACTTTTCTGCTTCTGAGCCGTTAGTTGATTGGGACCGAGGATCTCGCGCCGTTGGGCTGACACGTCGGAAGATAGACCTGTTTCCAGGTCAGTCTCTAAAAGCCGAGCTAGTTTCTCGACAGAGAGGTGATGCCAAGATTGTTCTACTAATTTTTCTAGATTCGTTGCAGTCATAACGCTTCTTGTCAAGCCAAATGCTTCTCTGTTGTTTGGTCTTGTTTCTAGCGTCATTGATGAATGTGAGCAAAAAGTGATGTACTGATTTCTGTTACTCACATTTCGATCACATTTGCTTCCTATACTTAGGAAGAAAACCGATAGAGATAGCTTATGGACTTGCCAACCTTAGTTCACGAAATTTGATTTATTGTTGCCTTTTATTAATAGGGTTGTCAAAAGCATTCCTTTTGAGGGATGAACAATCGTACATTCACTTGTTAGGTTGAAATCCTCAAAGACTTCATGCTGAGGTTTATCGGCAAAATTGCGTTTCACAACAAACAAAACAAACAAAGAATATGCAATTATTAAAGCTATTGGTGAAAGGAATCAGCGTCAGCACTGTTGCAGTTTTGGGTTTAGGGGCTTGCACCCCCCCCAATAATTCACAGACAACTGTTCCATCTACTTCTGCTCCCACAACTGCCACTGGAAATACGACTGCTCCCACCGCTTCTGCGCCTGCAACCACGACCGCACAGACGGTTCAGAATCAAAACATTGACGATATTGCCGAGCGCGTAGAAGATGCCTTAAAGGCCGATAGCACGCTTAATTTATTCGATTTGGACGCAGACGATCGGGGTAATTCGATTGTGTTAACAGGGCGCGTTAAAACGGCAGAACAAAAAGCATTGGCCGAACAAATCGCTCGGCAAATTGCACCGAATGTTTCGATCGATAACCAAACTGTTCTATCTAATTCTGCTCCCCCAACTGCTACTGGAAATACGACTGCTCCAACCCCTGGTGCGCCTGCAACCACGACCGCACAGACGCCTCAGAATCAAGACCTTGACGATATTGCCGAGCGCGTAGAAGATGCCTTAAAGGCCGATAGCACGCTTAATTTATTCGATTTGGACGCAGAC